>NZ_JAPWAR010000001.1:0-253691 GCF_041433025.1 Prevotella sp. 20925_1_30
TATAAAGAAGGTTGTTTCTTGTTTTATAGAACAGTGTTTATTATAATAGGAAAAGGCATAAAAAAGACTGTTCCAAATATCAACTATGGTGTATTTAACCGATAGATTGATATTTAGAACAGCCTTTCTGATAGTTATTCTTTTATTGGTTTCGCTTTAAAAGAGTGCCTGATAGCTCCTAAACCTATTATAATGAACGGAATACTAAGTATCTGTCCCATATCAATAGGGAGACCTGCTTCGAATGTTTCTTGCACCTCCTTGGTGTATTCAATGAAGAATCTAAAGGTGAAGATAAGCGTTAGGCAGAGACCGAAAAAGAGTCCTGTACCCACTTTCTCAGGGTGGCGTCTATATATAAAGTATATGATTGCGAAGAAACAAATGTATGCTATCGCCTCATAGAGTTGTCCTGGATGGCGTGGATAAGTATCAACTTTATAGAAAATAAACGCCCATGGTACATCAGTAACCTTACCGATTATCTCTGAATTCATAAGGTTTCCAAGGCGAATAAACGTTGCCGTGAGCCCTGAAACAATCCCAAAGAAGTCGAGAACAACCCATGTTGGCATCTTCATACGGTGTATGTAAAGGGATAAACCAATGAGCATTCCAATGACACCACCATGTGATGCGAGTCCTTGATAGCCTGAGAAAGTCCATGAACCATTAGCTAAATGCTTGATAGGGACGAACATTTCGATGACATGATCCCATGAAGTAAGGAAGTATTCGGGCTCATAAAAGAGACAATGACCCAATCTTGCACCTGCAAGAATGCTTATGAACATGTAAAGGAAGAGTGGTTCAAACTTCTCATCAGGGTAATTATGGCGTTTATAGAGCCACTTCATCATGAAGAAGCCGAGTGCTAAACCCACTAACCAACACATTCCATACCATCGAATACCAGCTGAACCAATATGTATGAGATACTCGTCTGGTCTCCAAGCAATATAAAGTAACGTATTCATAGTGATGTGTGTTATTGCTTATACATTGAATCGGAAGTGCATGATATCACCATCTTGTACAACATACTCCTTACCTTCTATGCCTAGTTTACCTGCTTCTCTGATAGCTGCCTCAGAGCCATATTTAAGGTAATCTTCGTATTTGATGACCTCAGCACGTATGAATCCCTTTTCAAAGTCGGTGTGAATAACACCTGCACATTGTGGTGCTTTCCATCCTTTATGGAATGTCCATGCCTTCACCTCCATCTCACCTGCAGTGATGAAAGTCTGTAAGTTGAGGAGATGATAAGCCTTATTGATAAGACGATTCACACCACTTTCTTCCAAACCAAGCTCTTCGAGGAACATTTGCTTATCCTCATAACTATCGAGAGAAGCTATGTCTTCCTCTGTCTTAGCAGCTATAACCATTGCTTCTGCTCCCTCTTCAGAAGCAATCTTCTCAATCTGTTTGCTGTATTCATTGCCTGTCTTTGCGCTAGATTCGTCTACATTGCAAACATAAAGGACTGGCTTAGTGGTTAAAAGGAAGAGATCGTGTGCTGCTTGTTGCTCTTCTTTGCTTTCGAACTCAACGCTACGTGCATTCTTACCCTGCTCTAGTACTTCTTTATAAGCTTCTAGTACAGATACAAGGATCTTAGCATCTTTATTGCCAGTAGCTGCAATCTTCTGTTGTTTTGCTAGTTGTGACTCTATCGTTTCAAGGTCTTTTAGCTGCAATTCAGTATCAATAATTTCTTTATCTTCTATTGGATTAACAGCCATACCACCTTCTCTTACAACGTTATCATCCTCAAAACAACGGATAACATGTATGATGGCGTCACATTCGCGGATGTTACCAAGGAACTTATTACCGAGTCCTTCACCCTTAGAAGCACCCTTTACAAGCCCTGCAATATCAACAATCTCGCAGGTAGCAGGAACGATTCTTCCTGGATGAACAATCTCTGCTAACTTATTGAGACGTTCGTCTGGAACGCTAATTACACCGAGATTCGGTTCGATAGTACAGAACGGGAAGTTAGCTGCCTGTGCTTTGGCACTGCTTAGACAGTTGAAAAGAGTAGACTTACCAACGTTTGGTAGTCCTACTATACCACATTTTAATGCCATGTTCTAATAAACGTTTATATCTTTGATGCAAAAGTACATAATTAATTCGAGACTAGCAAATAGGTAGTAATGATAGGTTCGTAATGGTGTTAGAGCTGGTATTTTAAGATAAATGAAAAGACGATGATAATTGACTATCATCGTCTTTTCTTTTATTAAAGTATGATTTTTACTCTTCGAAGGCTTGTGATTCTGCAGCAGCAATAATACTCTCTTTGTCTATTTTTTGTGAATGAGATATACCCGAAAGATCGAATTCTTCATCTTTAGCTTCTATTACTTCTTCCTGTAAAGTAGTATTCTCTTCAAGCTTTTTATTGTCTGCGGCGGATACCTTTTCATCAAATACTTCTGTGTGGAAAGGTGTTTCCTGCTTTTCTTTTTCTGTATCTGAACTTACGATGAAACTCATGTCTTGCGATGTTTCAGGTACATTTAAGACGGGTTCTTCTTCCATCTTTGTGCGGTTAGCCTTAGCTGAAAAGATCTCTTCAATGAACTGTGGTTCACGACGAAGACGCTGAAGAGTGAGTTTAGCAGCCTCTTGTTGTCCTTCTTTCTTTGAGTATCCACGACCCTCACCACATGCGATCTCTTCCATAAAGACTTGGAAGTGGAAAGTAGGACTGCCTTGTTTGTCCTTCTCATGTTCGATGAGTCGGAACTCCATATTGACCTTATTCTTCTGGCTCCATTCGATGAGCTTTGACTTAAAGTTCACTTCTTTATACGCCACCTTATCTATATTGATGAGTTCACCAAGAATCTGCTTTCTCATAAACTCCATGCAAGCATTGTAGCCATGATCGAGATAAAGTGCCCCAACAAGAGCTTCAAACGCATTTCCTCCCATATAACTATTGTGAGAAGAAGAGTGCCCATTAGAGAGAATCAACTGATTGATTCCCATCTCTTTAGCCAACCTGTTGAGTGTATCACGTTGTACTATCTTGGAGCGTGTATTGGTAAGAAAACCTTCACGCTTATATGGGAAATGCTCGTAAACAATGTCGCCAACAATAGCATCAAGTATTGCATCGCCGAGAAACTCGAGTCGTTCGTTGTTTACAGGCTTTCCCTTTGCATTACGACGTGCTATACTCTTGTGCAAAAGAGCAGTCTTGTAATAATCAATATTGTGGGGAATAAAGCCAATGATATGGTACAAAGACAAATAAAGCTCCTTCTCCTTGCGGAAAGGGAGCTTTATTCTATCAACTATATTATTCAGCATATTTCTTGAATATGACACAAGCATTGTGACCACCAAAGCCGAAGGTGTTGCTGAGTGCAGCACGAACTTCACGTTTCTGAGCTTTGTTGAACGTGAAATTTAAGTTGTAATCCAGCTCTGGATCATTATCATTTTCTTCGTGATTGATAGTTGGAGGAACTATATCATTCTGCACTGATAATACGCAAGCCATGGCTTCTACAGCACCAGCAGCACCGAGTAAGTGACCTGTCATACTCTTTGTAGAAGATATGTTGAGCTTATAAGCAGCTTCACCAAATAAAGCTTTGATAGCCTTAGCCTCTGATATATCACCTACAGGAGTTGAAGTTCCATGAACATTGATATAGTCAATATCCTCTGGCTTTAAGTTTGCATCATTCAAAGCAGACTGCATTACAAGTTTAGCACCAAGTCCCTCTGGATGAGAAGCAGTGATATGATGAGCATCAGCTGATTCACCTTCACCAACCATCTCTGCATAGATCTTAGCACCACGAGCCTTTGCATGCTCTAATTCTTCGAGTATCAAACAACCAGCACCCTCTCCCATTACGAAACCATCACGGCTTGCTGAGAATGGACGAGATGCGTGTTCTGGATCATCATTGCGTGTTGAAAGTGCATGCATAGCATTGAAACCACCTACGCCACAAGCACAAATAGCTGCTTCTGCACCACCACTAACAATGATGTCAGCCTTTCCTAAACGAATCTGATTAAATGCTGATGCTAATGCATTAGTAGATGAAGCACATGCAGATGTCGTTGTGTAGTTAGGACCATGGAATCCAAAGTGGATTGAAATCTGTCCTGCTGCGATATCAGCAATCATCTTTGGGATAAAGAATGGATTGAATTTAGGACCATTCTCAGGGTGTTGTGCATAATAGCTAACCTCGTCTTCAAAGGTTTTGATACCACCAATACCTACACCATAGATAACGCCAACCCTATTTTTATCGATTTTCTCCAAGTCAATGGCTGCATCCTTAACACCTTGTATAGCACTAATCATTGCTAATTGAGTGTAACGATCAAGTTTGCGAGCCTCCTTACGATCAATGTATTCGTTGATGTTTAGGTTCTTAACCTCACATGCAAATTGGGTCTTGAACTGCGTTGTATCGAAATGTGTAATAGGTGCAGCACCACTTTTACCTGCCAGCATATTCTGCCAAGTCTCCTCAGGAGTGTTACCTATAGGAGTGACGGCACCAAGACCTGTTACAACTACTCTCTTTAATTCCATGCGTTGAAATATAAGTTAAAACAAGTAACCTAAAAAAAAGCCAAGCAAAACAAAGTGCTTTGCCTGGTGCTTTTTACATATAGGCTAAACTTACTTAGCGTTCTCCTCAATGTAAGAGATTGCATCGCCAACAGTAGCAATCTTCTCAGCCTTATCGTCTGGAATAGAGATACCAAACTCTTTCTCAAATTCCATGATGAGCTCTACAGTATCCAAAGAGTCTGCACCAAGATCGTTTGTGAAGCTTGCCTCTGGCTTAACCTCTGCCTCGTCAACACCAAGTTTATCTACGATAATAGCCTTTACTTTTGATTCAATTTCTGACATAACTGTAAGTTTTAAATTGTTTAATATTGATTTCTAAATTCTAAAATGCGCCTGCAAAGGAAATATAAATTTTCCATGTATGCAAGTTTTTGATGTAAAAAAGCACTTAATTATGCACAACACCCTATGGTTTGTGCATGTTTTTCTATGATTTATCACTTTATCTTGCGTCTCTTCAAATAATTATCTCATATCATTCAAATATTACTTATATTATAAGGTAAATTACTTTCAACCTTTCTTTTGCTTAAATTCTCTACATGAATCATGCGATAATAACTTATAAAGATAAGTTTATTCTCTATTCAAAAAACTTGTGTATGGACTCAAGTTGGTTTGAAAGTTAGTTTATTTTTATGACCTTTACATATAGAGCTAATTTCGTTTAAATTCTATAGAAACTTGAGTTTATTTTTAATTTTATTTGCTGTCATATTTAATATTTGTAGTAATCTCCTATTTATCAGATGTTTACAGTAGATAAGCATGTGATAGTGATGATAGGAAAATTAAATCAACTTTTATTGATATAGTTCTTATGTGTTGCTTTTTAGACTTATTGTTATGTTCTTTTCTTGTATCAATACCATTTACATCTATCATATATATGAAATGTGAACATGCTATATGTAAGATGTAGATATGCTCTTTTCAATATCTAGAGATGCTTTTCTTGTGCAAAGAAGAGCCTTTGTTAATTAGTAAGCAAGGCTCTCTAATATTCTTAATAGTTTGCTAGGTTATTGATAACTATCCTCTTATAAGCATGAGAGAATTGTTATCTACCTTATATAAAATATGCTCTTGTTATAGTTTTTGTATCCAACTCCTCTTTCTTTCAAGTCTAGTGACGTTAAAAACGTCCGTTTTATTTTGTGCTTTAAGTATTTTGCTTTATATTTGCACAATAAACAAAAAAGTAATAACCGAATGTCATTTACAGAACATTGTAACGAGATCTTTAATCAAGCTATTCGTGATTATCATGTCACAGATAATGTTGATACCCCGATTAATAATCCTTATGACAGAGAGTCGATAGAGAATCGACTCTATTTGAAATGCTGGATTGATACTGTTCAATGGCATTTCGAAGATCTTATCCGTGACCCACATATCAGTCCTGAAGATGGTATGAGTCTCAAACACAGAATAGACCGTTCAAATCAAGATCGTACTGATCTTGTTGAACAGATAGACTCTTATTTCCGTCAACTCTACTCTGATATAACGCCTTTACCAGATGCTACTATTAATACAGAGAGTCCTGCGTGGGCGGTAGATCGCCTCTCTATCCTTGCATTAAAGATATATCACATGAAGGAGCAGACCGAGCGTAAAGATGCATCAGAGGAGCATATTAAAAAGTGTAAGTCGAAGTTGAATATCCTTTGTGAGCAACAGAAAGACCTTAGTTTGGCTATTGATCAGTTGCTTGATGATATTCAGCATGGACGAAAATACATGAAGGTTTACAGGCAGATGAAGATGTACAACGATCCTTCAACGAATCCGATACTTTATAAAAAGAAGTGATGATATATTGAAAACCTTTCCTTTAACATAGGAAAGTTTTTCTGTTTATAAACCACCCTGCCCCACTCTCATTTCCTAAGATAGTTCTTTTTTATTATTGCTATAAGTCTTTTAAATAGATTGTAGAGCTGTCTTTATTTTAAAAAGTCCCTTCAAACGAGGTTAGATATTTATACCTTATAATTATATAAGGTCTACCTTTAACAGCTTCTTTGTATTAGTAAAGTTTGTTAATGGTTCATTTATTTGGGCTTTCATAGTCTTTTTTGTACTTTTGTAGACCTTAAAAGGATATAAGAAAAGACTAAAAAAGACGCAAATAGTTATGGTAAAAGATGACAAGGGACTAACCCCAATGATGAAACAGTTCTTCTCGATGAAGGCACAACACCCTGATGCAATGTTACTCTTTAGGTGTGGTGACTTCTATGAAACCTATGGTGAAGATGCAGTGGAGTCAGCTCGTGTACTTGGTATAACCCTTACTCGTCGTAATAATGGGGGACTTAGCGGTTCTATAGAGATGGCTGGTTTTCCTCATCATGCCCTTGACACCTATCTACCTAAGCTCATCCGAGCTGGTAAAAGAGTTGCTATTTGTGATCAACTAGAAGACCCTAAGAAGAAGCGAGAGGCTATTAAGGGCAAAAAAGGCTTATCCGCAATGGATAAGATGGTGAAACGTGGTATCACAGAGTTGGTTACTCCAGGTGTAGCCCTTAGTGATAACGTACTGAACTATAAGGAGAATAACTTCTTAGCAGCACTTCATTTTGGTAAAAGTGCATGTGGTGTCAGTTTCTTGGATATATCAACTGGTGAGTTCCTAACGGGTGAAGGAACCTTTGACTACGTCGAGAAGCTGTTTGGAAGTTTCCAACCTAAGGAGGTATTGTTCGATCGTTCGAAGCGAAGAGACTTCGAGCGTTACTTTGGAACACGCTTATGTACGTTTGAGATGGACGATTGGGTCTTCACTGATCAGACTGCTCGTCAAAAGTTACTAAAGCACTTTGGCACTAAAAACCTTAAGGGTTTCGGTGTTGAACACTTGTCTAATGGTGTGATAGCAGCAGGTGCTATCTTGCAATACCTTGATATTACACAACATACACAGATAAATCATATCACCTCATTAACGCGTATTGAAGAGGATAAATACGTACGAATGGATCGCTTTACAGTTCGTTCTCTAGAACTGGTAGCCCCTATGAATGAGGGTGGATCGTCTCTTCTTAATGTCATCGACAATACTATCACCCCTATGGGTGGGCGTATGCTGCGACGTTGGGTGGTCTTTCCTTTGAAAGATGTAGCGGTTATCAACGAACGATTAGACATCGTTGATCATTTCTTCCGAGCCTCCGATTTTCGTAACAACATTGATGAACAGTTCCACCAGATGGGTGACTTAGAACGAATCATATCTAGGGTAGCTGTTGGAAGAGTCTCTCCACGTGAGGTGGTACAGCTGAAGAATGCTTTAAAAGCTATCGAACCAGTGAAAGCAGAATGCCTTTCTACGAATAATAAGTCGCTGAATAGGATAGGAGAACAGTTGAATCTCTGTGCGAGCTTACGTGATCGTATAGAGAAAGAGATCAATGTTGACCCACCACAACTAGTCGCTAAAGGGGACGTGATAGCGTCTGGATATGATAAGGAATTGGATGATTTACGTTCAATTCGTGATAATGGAAAGCAGTATCTACTTGAGATACAAGAGAAAGAGATTGCACAGACGGGCATAAGCTCGCTTAAGGTGGGATTCAATAATGTGTTTGGTTATTACTTAGAGGTGCGTAATACCTTTAAAAATAAGGTTCCTGAAGATTGGATTCGTAAGCAAACACTGGCACAAGCAGAGCGTTATATCACACCAGAACTTAAGGAGTATGAAGAGAAGATACTGGGTGCTGATGAGAAGATATTGGCTCGTGAGGGGCAACTCTTCATGGAGTTAATTCAAGATATGCAGTCTTTTATCCCACAGATACAGGTTAATGCCAACCTTGTGGCACATCTCGACTGCTTGTTATCATTTATGAAGATAGCCTTACAACAGCATTATGTGCGCCCGACAGTGGATGAGTCTGATGTCCTAGATATACACCAAGGGCGTCATCCTGTTATAGAGACTCAGTTGCCAATAGGCGAACAGTATGTTCCTAATGATGTCAAGTTAGATACCGAACATCAGCAGATTATGATGATAACGGGTCCTAATATGGCTGGTAAATCAGCCCTTTTACGTCAAACGGCACTGATAGTTCTCTTGGCGCAAATAGGTTGTTTTGTTCCTGCAGAGCGTGCGCATATTGGTATAGTAGATAAGATTTTCACACGTGTGGGGGCTTCTGACAACATTTCACTAGGTGAGTCAACCTTTATGGTAGAGATGACTGAGGCTGCAAATATCCTCAACAATGTTACGACACGTTCGTTAGTTCTCTTTGACGAGTTGGGTCGTGGCACCAGTACATACGATGGTATAAGCATTGCATGGGCGATAGTTGAGTATCTACATGAGCACCCTAAAGCACAGGCTCGAACGCTCTTTGCGACCCATTACCATGAATTGAATGAGATGGAGAAGAACTTCTCTCGCATCAAAAACTATAATGTATCTGTGAAAGAGGTAGATGGTAAGATTATCTTTCTTCGTAAGTTAACACGAGGCGGAAGTGAGCACTCTTTCGGTATTCATGTTGCTGAAATCGCTGGTATGCCACGCTCAATAGTAAAGCGGGCAAACGTTATTCTAAAGGAGTTAGAGGCTGATAATTCACAAGTGGGAAGTGTTGGTAAGGCTGCTATCGAGCATTTGGAGAAGAGTAGGGAGGGCGTTCAACTCTCTTTCTTCCAGCTTGATGACCCTGTACTTACGCAGATTCGTGATGAGATTCTAGGGCTGGATGTCAATAACTTGACGCCTGTTGAAGCCCTTAATAAGCTCAACGACATTAAGAAGATACTGAACGGCTAGGTTCGTGATAAGCCTTTATTATATGTGCCAATACATGCAGGTTTTGTACAAACTCACGTGTATTGGCTTTTTTATGTGTTATAGTTTGATGAAAAATAGGGGTAGGATCACATTTATAAGAAACCACATTAATAGAAAGGCAGCCATCACAGGCTCACTTCCCCATACTGTTTTCTTAAAGTGTTTGAGTACTCGTTCTGCCCTGTTGTTACGTTCGTATAGTTTATCAATGAAGTAGCATGCAGTTACAACGATAATCAAAATGCCTATACAAAAGCCCCATCCTGAGTTTATTATAGGTATATTTAGCTTGAAGGATAAAATCATCAAGGGTATAAGAAGAGGCAGGCAAATCATCATAGGACCATCTATTCGACCTGTGTACTTCTGTTCTCCGACATAATAAAGATAATCAATAAAGTGGTAATGTATCTTCTTTTGCGGTATTCTCATAGGATGAAACTATCTATATTATCAGATGTTACGATTGTACGAAACTATCTGCCTGATTCGTAAATATGCTCTTGTTGCATACAAGGACAAATATAGCTATTTTGTAATGGACAACAAAATCTTTATAAGATATTTGTATTGCAATACCAAAAAAACATAAGATTTTTGTATTCTGGGGCTTTTACTACTTTCTAGCTCATGGTTTCCTCCTTTCTTCTTTACTTGTTATTCTGTTCTATTTGTATGTTTTTAAGTCTGCTGCAATTATCTTTCTTTCTGCAATACAGGCTCTGTCTCTTCTCTTAAAAATGCCATATAGCAATGCAGCTAATAGGCTTGTATAAGATATGAAAAGCCTTTTAATGATAGCGTAAAGGCTTATTTATATCATAGATAGACTCTTTGATAATTAAAGAATAGACTAATAATAAATTATAAATAGATTGATAATAGTTATTTTTTAGTTTAATAATTTAATTAAAACAGGGTTTCTTTGTGAACAGACAGGCGTTTCTAATGATTTAATAGCTGGTGTGCAGTAGGATAGGGGAGGCTCTTCTTGTATGGAAAAGAGCCTATATCTCTAACGTTCTAACCTATGATCTTGTTTACTGGTAAGACCACCTCGCCGAGTTCCATCATAGCATTGAAGAGGCTAATCTGCTTGTAGTTAGGGAGGTCGGAAACGAGGAGCTCACGCTCTTGTAGTAGTCCTCTATCCAGCAAACTCTGCCTCATTGTACCTCGAAGGAGTGGGGTAGAGGGTGTAAACCATTGTTTGCCATCATAGAGAGCCACGTTTGTATAAGAAGTATCAGTGATGTGGTTATTGCGAATAATCAAAATATCGTCACATTCGCCTTGCTTTTCTTTGAGTTGATTAAGGGCAGACCGATCCACACTCTTGTATCTGTAATCAATGTCGTTAGCCGTGACAAGACGTAAGGAGTGTATTTCTTTGCGTGTGTAAGGCGTACAGCTAATGTCATGAATACCAGCCTCATCATATACAAAACGCAGCTTAGCAAGCCCTGAAGGAGCCTTTATAGCCTTGAAAACATCATTAAGGAGTAGGGGAGTAGGCTGTCCGAACACCTCTAATCGTGTTTTGTTCATTCGCTGCTGATGGTATGCAAGGTTGCAGATGTGCCCATCCACAACCCTTAAAGACTCAATATATTGGCACATAAACCTTTTCTATTACCTCGTTGTATTCGTCATCATTATTGCTCTGAGCCGTTATGCCGCCTCCAGCCTTATAGTAGTAATGCCCTTGCTCATCCTCATCTATGAAGCGAATCATCACTGCGCTATCCAGAGAACCATTGCTGTAACAACCCATCACACCCGTATAGAAGTCTCGTTCATAGCCTTCCGCCTCATGGATAATCTCCATGGTTCGACGCTTCGGAGCACCCGTTATTGATCCAGCGGGCAGTAGACGGAAGAACAAACTACCAATTTCTTCTCTGTAATTAGCAGCGAGTTGTCCTGTAATCTCCGAACTCGTCTGCAATATTTGTCCTTTATTTGTCGCCAAATGGTCGATGTATCGATAGCGAGAAACGCTTATCTGATTGGCAATCATACCCAAATCGTTGCGGATAAGGTCGACAATAGTGGCGTGTTCTGCCGCTTCTTTCTTGTTATTCATCAGTTTTCTCCTTGCGTCGGGGATGTTGGCATCAATCGTTCCCTTCATCGGATAAGAAGAGATAACGCCCTTTTCATTGATACGAACAAATATTTCGGGAGAGAAACAGACGAACTTTCCCTTCATCCAACAGCGATATAACGCCTTTGAACGTAGGAAGATGTCATGCAAAGAGAGGTTCGTTTGGATGGGAATCTTGCATGTTAGGTTGGCAAGATAGCTATCTCCTTTTCGTTCGTAATGCTTGATAAGGTTGATACGTGGCTCATACTCTTCTCTTGTGAGGGCTTCGATATGCCATTCAACAGCCTCTTGGTCGTAGGATTCGTTTGTTGGAATGTTGTTAAAAGAGGGAAAGGAACATAATAACTCCGTAGGATCTATATCACAAGTTTCGGCTATGTATGCTCCATTGGCTTCATAGTTAATGATGAAGACAAAGTCTTTATTCTCTTTTGCTAGTCTGTTCATGCACTCTATGGCAGACTCCCTATTGTATAATCTCATGCCCTGTTTTTCTTTGGAATAGTCTTGTGTTGTATGGAAAGAATCGCTATTTATCCATGGAAAACATATCTTTTGCCTCAAAGACACCTGATTGTTTGCTCTTTGCCAATTCAATCATACAATGTGCTACAAGCTCTGTTTTCATGGGGCGTTGGCTCATGAAGAGCCCGAAGCGATTGAGATATTTAAAAACAGAAACAGCTATTTTCTCACTCGTCTTAGTGGTGTTCTTGCGTATTAACGAGGGTGGTCTGAGGATGGAAATCTGCTGGTAAGGTAATTGATTAACAGCTTCCTCTAGTTCACCTTTCATCCTTGGATAAAAGAAATGAGCCTTTGGATTTGCCATAGCAGCCGATACGAGGACGTAAGCCTTTACTCCCTGTTCTGCAGCAGTGCGTGCGAATTGATATTGATAAGTGTAGTCTACCTTGTATTGAGTGTCCTTTGAGCCAGCAGTCTTGCGTGATGTTCCCATGCAAGAGAATACGATGTCGCCATGAATCTGTAGTCTCCAATTATCCGGTTGGTCAAAGTCAACGATGTGCGTCTTTACTTTCTTATGCTGAATCCCTGCATCTCTTCTTACGAAGAGGTCAATCTCTTCAAACGTGTCATCGCTGATGAGCTGCTGAACAAGGTCTTTTCCTACGGCTCCAGTAGCTCCTAATATGATAGCTTTCATACTTTGTTTTTATTGTTCATATTGGTTATTTGCACTCAAGATATAGCCTTCTTTTATTATTTATAAGGTGTGATTGTAATCTTGGTGCGGTAGGTATTGCGGTCAATTACCTGTTGTATCGTATAGTGTTCGGGGTATATTAACTCTAACCGACGGCACATATTCTCTAGTCCAATGCCTTTCCCACTCTTGTCAGTGGCGTTCTTTGGATAGTTACTATTCTCTGATAAGAAGATGATGTCACCATTTTCTTCAATGATAGAGATGTGTATAAACGATGGTTTACTTGCACTGATACCATGTTTAAAAGCGTTTTCAACAGGCGTAAGGAATAACAATGGGGCTATTACTAGCTGTGAGTTCTGAATTGTGAACTGGCTGGTTATCTCTACATTAGCCCCCGAACGAAGGCGCATGAGGTTGATGTAGTTCTTGATAAAGGCTATTTCGCCTGTTAAACTCACCTCTTTTGGTTGCGTAGCATACAATGTGTAGCGTAATAACTCTGATAGTTGACCTATCGCCCGTTGTGCATTTGCAGGGCTAGTCTGCGTTAGTGACGCTATATTGTTTAGTGTATTAAAGAGGAAATGAGGGTTAAGTTGGTTCTTCAACCAGGCTAGCTCAGCCTCTGTCATCTTCTGTTTCTGTTCTCTTAGCTGTCTTTTCAATGCGTTGTGACGGATATAATACCGCACAAAGATGGCTGCTACGACCATAGCATAGTTGAGTATCATCCATAGAACACCGAACTGATAGAATCCAATTCGGGTGGTTTCGGAGGGCAGTGTGGTGTTATATATATTGAAAAACTGCTTGTCCCAGAGGATAATAAACACTAAGTTGATAATCCAGAAAGTCCATTGTTTGATTCTATCTTTTGCTTCGAAGAAGTAAGGAACAAGTAGATAGAAATTGATCATGAAGACAATTAAGAGCAAGAAGAGTACTAAGGCGTTGATGCGAATTGACTCTTGAATGGTGTTGATATCATGTTCTAGGAGCATGGTAACCAATGTCCAAATGGAGACAAGAGCTGCATATACGCCTACCTGTGCGCCTAATATAGATAGATTGTAGCGTCTCAGGTGTTGTATCATAAACCTCTTTAGTACCTTCATGATGCAAAGATAGACTTTTAAAAGGAAAGATACAAGCGTTTAATATACTACCTTTTTACTTTATCAACATTATTACTATTTTTAACACATACGCCTAATTTGCTCTATACAAGTGCCTTATACATGATGAATTCATTACAAAAAGCCCCTTTCAAGGGGCTTCTCTTGATGATGGGATAGCTATTACTTATTCTTTTCTGCTTGGTCTGCTCTGATCAAAGCAAGTAGATGCTCGACCGCTTCCTCTTCTGGTATATTATGTTCAACACACTCTTGTTTACGATAGAGACTCACCTTCTTTGGTCCAGCACCAACGTATCCATAGTCGGCATCAGCCATTTCTCCTGGTCCATTAACGATACATCCCATGATACCCACTTTAAGTCCTTTCATGCCTTTAGTGGCTTCTTTGATGCGAGCAATGGTGGTTCTGAGGTCGTAGAGGGTACGTCCGCAGCCCGGACAAGAGATGTATTCGGTTTTAACCATGCGTAATCTGCCTGCCTGAAGGATAGCGAAGGCAGTCTGTTCCACATCTTCCTGTGACAAATCTCCATTGTTCATGAGCCATAAACCATCGGTGAGTCCATCCATCATGAGTGCTCCCATGTCTGCAGCAGCTTCTAGTTGGAATTGCTCTTTGGGGCTAACTATTAACGAAGCAGGCGTATTGGCTGGTTGTGTCGGTGCATCTGTCGTAGAGTGTTGATACATCTGTGCGAAGATAAGAGGGTTCTTCACCCCTGCAATCATCAGTTGATGAGCCAGTGCGCGTTGGTCTCCAAGGCGGTTCTGATGGTTAGTCATGCAGATAATAACCACTTCTGGATGAGCTTTCAAGCATGCTAAGAACTCCTCGGAAGGTGTTCCAAACTTCAAAACAAGGAACTTCACATCCTTATTAATTGCACTGATGAAAGGCATACCAGTAACTGGAAAGATGGGATAAACGTTCTCCAACGATTGACAACCACTATTGGCAAGATTCATATAGGCATCATAATCGAGGATATACCTTTGCTTCTTCTCTTGTTTCTCTGGTAGTTCGCCCTGCACATAGATATAGTCTGGACTTGGCAACTCGGCTGATGAAACCTCAACAGCAGCTTGTTTAGGGTGACGAGTAGCAATGACAACGGGCACGTTATCGCCTCCTATGTTACCAGCAGGCACCGTCTTACGACGTACAGGACGCAAATAATCAAAGCCAGTATAGGCTTCGCCAGGGATAAGAAGATGTTTCTCGTGACGGCGAATGTACCATGCAAGGTACTTGGCAACGGGTATCTCACATTCAGGTTCCTCACTTAACGATACGCGAATGGTGTCTCCTATGCCATCAGCAAGCAATGCGCCAATACCAACTGCACTCTTGATACGACCGTCTTCACCCTCTCCAGCCTCGGTAACACCTAAGTGTAATGGGTAAGTCATGCCCTCCTTCTCCATTTCGGAAACTAATAATCGGACAGAGCGAACCATCACTACGGTATTAGAAGACTTGATGGAGATAACGACATCATGGAAGTTATACTTGCGAAAGATGCGTAGGAACTCCATACAACTTGCCACTATGCCCTCCGGAGTATCGCCATATCGATTGCGAATGCGGTCTGATAAGCTACCATGATTTACTCCTATGCGTACTGCCGTATGGTTTTCTTTACAGATATTGATGAATGGAACGAGTCGATCCTCAATCTTCTTCAACTCCTGCGCATACTCTTCATCAGTATATTCAAGCTTTTTGAATGTTCGAGCAGGGTCCACATAATTACCTGGATTGATGCGTACTTTCTCTGCATAGAGCGCTGCTACGTCTGCAACATTCGCATTGAAGTGAACGTCGGCACACAGAGGTGTGTTGTAACCAGCGGCTCTTAACCCAGCATTAATATGTTGTAAGTTCTCTGCCTCACGCTTTCCTTGTGTGGTAAGGCGCACAAGTTCGCCTCCAGCATCAATGATTCTTTTGGCTTGAGCCACACTCCCTTCTGTGTCATCAGTGGATGTTGTGGTCATAGACTGTATACGAACTGGATTCTCACCACCGATGTTCAATGCCCCAACATGGGCTACGGTGGTCTTCCTCCTGGCATAGTTAAATAAATCAATCATTGTCTTTTATCTTCTTAATTCATACCCCATCACTCAAAACTCATACCTCTTTCTATGCTTAGTAAGCAATTCTAACAATCATGAAGGATGAGTTTTGAATGATGAGTTACGGCTAATAAAGTTGCTTAGCACTTATACTTATAGTCCTGAATGGCTGCTAGTTCCTTATTAGCCTTCTCTATCTTCTGTCCTAAAGACGCCTTCCAGGTTTCGATCTTTTGTGCAATAGCATCGTTACCAAGCGCTATCATCTCTGCAGCAAGTATCGCCGCGTTCTGTGCGCCATTGACTCCTACGGTTGCAACAGGTATCCCTGGAGGCATTTGAATTATCGATAACATCGCATCGAGACCATCAAGCATACCCTTGATAGGCACTCCGATGACTGGTAATGGGGTTGATGCGGCAATGACACCAGGTAAGGCTGCTGCCATACCAGCACCTGCGATGATTACTTTTACGCCTCTTCCCTTAGCTTCTTTAGCAAAGGTTTCAACAGCATCAGGCGTTCTGTGTGCTGAAAGAGCATTCACTTCGAAAGGAATCTCTTGCTGTTCTAACCACTTACAAGCCTTTTCCATTACTGGTAAGTCGCTTGTCGAACCCATGATAATACTAACTAATGGCTTCATATTTAATTCTTGTTTTAGATGAGTTGATGCTTATCTCGTTTACTTATAAGTTTATAATCGTAAGGAAGGAACTGATGATACCAAGGAAGAAACCCGATGTCACTTGTTCTAAAGAGTGCTGTCTTAGAATCATCCTACTGCTTCCAACCATTCCAGAAACTATCAGTGTAAGGCATAGCCACCACATTGGATCAAAGTTATACATCAATGAGAAGGCTATCAAAGAACCTGTTACTCCACCAATAGCTGCCGTATGCGTCGATATTTTCCACCATATATTAATGATGGCGCAGAGTATCTGTATGACCAGAGCAACGATGAGTATTGAGGTCAGCATGTGCGGTAGATGAAGTAAGTTCATGATGTAGAAGCACGTAAAATAGCACACAATGGATAATATATAAGGTACTACTCGCTTCTCTTTCTGCCCTAATTGTATAGGAGTCCACCCCTGATACTGACGGTAGAGATGGATAAGAACGGTGGGAAAAAGCACTGTAAAGGCATAAACCAATAGGATATAAGAGAGCTTAGCTTGCCACGGGAACATGCTAAGATAGCTGAAGGTAAAGATAGCAAGAATGCCTACTACGGGCAAGTAAAAGGGTGTGAGCACCATACTCACTACTCTTGCGGTTAATATAATATTCTTTTCATTCATCTTAAATGGCTCTTCTAATACCTTTACTATCATTCTTTTCTAAGCCTTGCAACCGGTAAGCCCAGTTGTTCTCGATACTTAGCAACAGTGCGCCGAGCAATCGGAAAGCCCTTTTCCTTTAGTTGTTTTGCTAATGCGTCATCGCTGAGAGGCTTACTCTTATCCTCTTCCTTGATTAGATCTCGCAGTGCTATCTTGATCTTCCGAGTAGACATTTCCTCGCCATCAGTGGTTGTGTAGCTATCAGAAAAGAAGAACCTAAGTGGGAAAGTGCCCCACTTTGTTTGCGCATACTTGATGTTGCTCACTCGAGAAATCGTCGAGATATCCAGTCCGGTGCGGTCAGCTATATCCTTAAGAATCATTGGCTTCAATTCAGCCTCATCCCCGTCTTGGAAGAATTTACGCTGAATATCAATGATGGCACGCATTGTTACTTGTAGAGTATGGCGTCTTTGCTTCACCGCCTCGATGAATCCTTGTGCCTTATCAACCTTCTCTTTGGCATAAAGCAAGGCTTCCTTCTCTTGTCGATTCATACCTGCTTTATTGTTCCGATAGGCTGCCAGCATCTCATTAAAGCTCGGTGAGACGTGTAACTCTGGTAGATTACCATGATTAAGACTAAAGGTAATGGTGCCATCATCCTCTGTCTCGATGATAAAGTCAGGTGTTATCTGTTGTAGGTTACGCCCTTGTGTTTCGCCCATAGACGCTCCCGGCTTTGGATTTAACTTGCGTATCTCCTTTTGCAAGGTCTCCACTTGAAGATCAGAGAGCTCCATTACAACCTTAATCTTATCCCAATGCTTCTTCGTGAAAGCATCGAAATGGCGTGCGAGAACCTGTTTCACATATTGATATAACTGTCCGTCGCGTTGCCACTCGCCGTTTTCAACCTTTCGTTCTACTTGCAGTAACAAACATTCCTGCAAACTTCTGGCACCTATACCAGCTGGATCAAAGTCCTGCAATAGCTTTAGTACATCCTCAATCTCTTGTGTTGTAGCGTCAATACCATGGTAGATTGCAAGTTCATCACTGATGGTGTCCAAGTCTTTCCGCAGTAGTCCATCGTCGTCCAAACTACCAATAAGATACTCCAGAATATCCCTTTGCCGTTCAGTTAGCTCCAGTTCGCCCACTTGCTCATTGAGTTTATCGATAAAGGAAGTGGTATCTCCGTAAACAATCTCCTCATAGTCTGCATTGTTGCGTTGCTGTCTTGAATCGTAAGTCGGCAAGTCGTCATCCGATTGCATGCGTTCCAAAGCAGAGTCAAGGGCGTCTTGTCTCTCCTCACGTTCCTGTTGTGAGTCGAAATCATCGTCCTCTCTCTGTTCTACGGAATCGTTTGTATCAATGCTATCAGACTCCTCTCCACCTGCTTCTAACGCTGGGTTATCATCTAACTCGGCGTTCACAGACTCTTCCAGTTCGGTGAGTGGCATCTCTAAGAGCTTCACTTGCAACATTTGTTGCTGTGAGAGACGCTGCACCTGTTGCTGCTTTTGGGTCTGAATCTGTACTTGTTCTTGTGCCATTACTATACCTGAATTACGCTACAAAAGTACTAAAAAAAAGCATGAAAATCACTGGAAGTAATCTTTTAATTGTGCAGCTAGGGCAGAAAGTCTATCTGGGTTATCATTACCATATCGGTTCCATATATCCTGACAAGGCAATAACAGGGGCGTAATCATTAGGTCATCACGATTGAGATAAGGGTCACAAAACTGGAATACATCCATTACCTCCACCACAGAATGGGCTTTTATCTTCATCAACTTAGCCATTTCTCGTATCTCGGGAGTCTCTTCTACCATCGTGATAGGCGTCAGTCGGAAGTAAAGATCTAATATTATCACGAGCATGAAAGGTCTCAATTCATTATAACCATCTATTGGGAGGAAGTCATGCTCAAATGTTTCTCTTAGTTGCACACCATTATAAAACTCCTTCGCTTTGCCGAATCCCTTCATTGAACGCAGTTTCTTCACATCCTTATTGAGCTTGCGTGTGTTCTCAGCGTAGGTTTCCCAGATAAGTTGTAACACTGGCGTGTCACGGTGGCGCAGCTTGAATTGCTGTTCATAGAGGCTCTTTGGCGGTATATGAAGTTCCAAACTAAGCTCTACCAACGCATGGGAATACATTGGCTTCATGCCCTCCGGCTTCTTTAAATACAGCTGGAGGAGGAGTAACCAGTAGTCGTCAGACCATAAGGGATGTGTTGCCATATATAGAAAGGAGTATCTTTGTTTTTCGCAAAGATACTCCTTTTTATATTAATAAGCAAATTTTTGCTCACTTCTGATAGCCCTCTTTATTGCTTCATACCACCCACTAAGTCATCATTCTTTATGCTCCTCGCAACTTTCTTCACGTTTGCACGCAGCTTTCCGAAGTTCCATGAGAGGCTAATGCCGAACTCTCTTGGCTTGCCCCAAGACTTCTCTTGTCCTATAAAGTCGCCTTTCACGGTACGCGTGTTATACTCCTGTCGTTTCGTGAAAGGCATTTTGCTATAAAGTGTAAGGGTAAGTTTATCTTTGAGGAAACGTCTGGTAAGATTGAATACATAGTTGTTCCAGCGTTCTCCATATAGGTAAGGCGTATATACAGGGCGTCCGAATTGCACAAAAAGGTTCGCCTCGAAAGTCAATTTCCATGGTAACTTCTGTTCCACAGCGAAGTATATATCCCCCCAACAGCCCCTGTTCTGTATCGCAGGAGAGGGGATGCTGATCCGTGAATAATTAACCGAACCATTCAAACTAAGGCTCGTTCCTGTGAAAGGTTGCCATTGCATGTAAGAAGAGACACCCAGACTTCTCTTCTTCATAACGTTATCGTATGTTGCAACAATATCCTGTCCATCAGTGTAACGGGTTCCTGTTATATCGTTATTAGTGAAGGTGTAATAAGGAGTGAAGCTCCATGTCAGTTTTGGAGTGATTAATGTATAGGTCATTTGGAGCTTCTGGTTATGACTACTTCCTAAGTTGGCATTACCATAAGATACATAGTTTGGTGTGCGAACAACAGCTGGATTGAGGTAATGGATACCGGGTCTATTGATGCTTGTACTATAACTGAACTTTAGCGTTTGGGCGTCTGTTATCTTGTATTGAACGCTTGCGGAGGGCACCCAGTCATGGAGATTGGCATGGAAACTGGTTGCGCTTCCATCTGGAAACTCGGCTTTCATGTAGCTATACTCATACCTCAAGCCAGCTCGAGCAGACCAATTACCAGCCGTAAAGAGGTAAGACAGATAGGCAGCAGCCACCTGTGTGTTATGCTTAAACTCCTTGTCTTCGTTCGGCATAGAGCCTGTGTAATCTGTACGTGTATGACTATTATTGTTACGAAGGATGTATTTTAGACCGCTTTCGAGCTTATGCTGTTTACCAAAGGGGCGCACGTAATCCAGTTGGAAGGTGTGTTCAGTGAATCGCTCACGGGAGTGTAAGTCACAAGCAGTGTAGTTGAAAGGTGCATTCACAAGGTTACTTAACTCTATACGAGTAGTCCTCCGATGGCGTGTAGCAGCCAACATGTAAGACAGTGTGAGCACTTCTCCATCCAAGTGAGTCTTGTGCTGATAGTCTAATCGCCCTCCGATGTTGAAATAAGAGAAGTGAGGTATCGTTTTGGATTCGTCATATTGATAGAGAAGATGGTTGTTCTTGTCCCATCGTTTATAGTTTGATATAGGCGTATTGCCCGCCTTATAACCGAAAAGAGAGGCCGATGCAGTCAAGAGATTCAGTGAGTCAAGCTCATAGCTGGCACTGACGTTACCGATATGAATATCCCCACTCGTGGCGTGGTGTCGCTTTTCAAGAGATCTCTCACCCGTCTTGAGGTATGTAAACGAGCTTTCTTCCGTCATCTCCGTTTGCTTCCCTGCCTGATAAAAGTCCGTGTAATTGATGGTAGTAGTGAGCTTTCCCACCTGCGTAGTGAGCGATGTTCCAAGTCCAGTAGAGCCGTATGAACTTACGTTTGTATGTATATTGCCTGATAATCCTTGCATACGTACATTGCTCATCGTTACGATGTTGAGTATAGTTGACGTCCCTTCGGCATCATACTTAGCACCGGGATCGGTGATAACCTCAATCCTCTTGATGGTAGAAGCAGGCATTGCTTTCAGTATCTCTTTGAGACTTTGCCCTGCAAAAGCAGGGTCGGGGTGCCCGTTCTTATATACTTTGAAGTTTGTAGAACCTTGTACTTTGATATTGTCCTGACCATCAACAGTGACGAAAGGAACCTTTTTCAGCACCTCTAACGTGTTCTTCGTCTGTGCCGTCACATCGTCTTTCACGTTGTAAGTCAGCTTGTCAATATCATTCTTAATCAGTTGTTTTTGATGCGTCACAACGACTTCTTTCAACTTTTGTGTCTTCGTAGTGTCGCTCTTAGTGGCTTCTTGTGCCGATAAAGAGGTTGTCAGGAAGAGGATTATTGATAGTAGGATGGCGTTTCTTTTCATAATGGTATCCTTTCCAAGATATAGTTAATAATCGGAGACAAAGATATGTTTTTTCTTTCAACTTGTCAATAGTTACTACTTGTTTTTTACGTCTTTTAATATAAACAACCAGCCTCACCCCCATCCCCTCTCCGAATGGAGAGGGGCGTGAATAGTGTTGTTTGCAAATGAAGGGGGCGTTTCTTCGATGTGAAGAGACGCCTTCTTTGTTTTGAAGAGGGCGTTTCTTCCATGCGAAGAGGGCGTTTCCTTGATGTGAAGAGACGCCTTTTTTGTTTGTAAATAACGCTATTCACTCCCCTCTCCATTCGGAGAGTGGTTGGGGGTGAGGCTTTTTTAGTGTTTTAATCGTTGGTCGTTAAGCGAATTAAAGACTGGTAAATAGCATTAGTATCGAATACTTTTTGTAAATTTGCACATTAGTTATAACAAGTGAAAAGAATGGAATACAACTTCAGAGACATTGAGCAGAAATGGCAACAGAAGTGGGTTGATTTGAAGACTTACAAGGTTGTTGAAGATAAGAATAAACAGAAGTTCTACGTGCTAAACATGTTCCCTTACCCATCTGGGGCAGGCTTACATGTGGGTCACCCGTTGGGTTATATAGCCAGTGATATATATGCTCGTTATAAGAGACTCAATGGTTTTAACGTCTTAAACCCCATGGGTTACGATGCTTATGGGCTCCCCGCAGAGCAGTATGCCATACAGACTGGACAGCACCCAGAGGTTACTACGAAGAAAAACATAGCCCGTTATCGTGAGCAACTGGATAAGATTGGCTTCTCATTCGACTGGGATAGAGAGGTAAGAACGTGTGACCCGCATTACTACCATTGGACTCAATGGGCATTCGAACAGATGTTTAACTCCTATTACGACAATCGTTTGCAGAAGGCGCAGCCTATTTCTCAACTCGTAAAGCACTTTGAAGAGGAGGGAACTCTCAATCTCGACGTGGCTAAAAGTGAGGAGTTTGTATTCTCAGCACGCGACTGGATGAGCATGGATGAGTATGAGCAACAGGAGAAACTGATGAACTATCGCATTGCTTACTTGGGTGAGACGATGGTGAATTGGTGCCCTGGTTTGGGTACAGTGTTGGCTAATGACGAGGTTGTCAATGGTGTTAGCGAGCGTGGCGGATACCCAGTTGTGCAAAAGCTGATGAAGCAGTGGTGCCTAAGAGTGTCTGCTTATGCCCAGAGACTATTGGATGGTTTAGAGAAAATAAACTGGTCTGATTCTATTAAAGAGACCCAGAAGAACTGGATAGGACGCTCGGAAGGAACAGAGGTGGAGTTTAAGTATGTTACTCCAAATGGTTCTGAAGGACAGAAAGAAGGAAAGTTTACCATCTTCACAACGCGTGCCGACACGATGTTTGGCGTCACTTTCATGGTTCTTGCACCAGAGTCTGAACTCGTAGTAGAGCTTACCTCGGATGCACAGAAAGCTGAGGTGGAGGATTATCTGGCTTATGTAAAGAAGCGAACAGAGCTTGAACGAATGTCAGATCGTAAGGTGACGGGTGTCTTCTCAGGCTCTTATGGTATTAATCCATTCACTGGTGAGCAGCTTCCTATATATGTGTCTGAATACGTATTAGCGGGCTATGGCACTGGAGCAATTATGGCTGTGCCTGCTCATGACAGCCGTGATTATGCCTTCGCAAAGCACTTTAACTTGCCAATCGTACCTCTGATTGAGGGTGCGGACGTGTCGGAAGAGAGCTTCGATGCGAAAGAAGGAATCGTTATTAACTCTCCTGCGGAAGGTAAGGAGGCAGCTTTGGAGGGTTTCTCACTCAATGGACTCACGGTGAAAGAGGCTATCGCAAAGACGAAGAAGTTTGTTAGTGAGAGAGGAATCGGACGTGTGAAGGTGAATTACCGACTGCGTGATGCCATCTTCTCACGCCAACGCTATTGGGGAGAACCATTCCCTGTCTATTATAAGAAAGGGATGCCTTACATGGTACCAACGGACTGCTTGCCGCTGGAGTTGCCTGAGATAGATAAATATGAGCCTACCGAGAGTGGCGAACCACCATTGGGTCGTGCGAAGATGTGGGCTTGGAGCGAGAAAGAAAACAAGGTTGTTGATAAGTCATTAGTAGATGATGAGACCGTATTCCCGCTTGAGTTGAATACAATGCCAGGTTTCGCAGGTAGTTCGGCATACTATCTTCGCTACATGGATCCGCATAATAACGATGCACTTGTGGGTCGCGAGGCTGATGAGTATTGGCAGAATGTGGACTTATATGTGGGTGGTACCGAGCATGCCACAGGTCACTTGATATACAGCCGATTCTGGGATAAGTTCTTATTTGATATTGGTTGCAGTTGTAAAGACGAACCTTATGAGAAGTTAGTGAACCAGGGTATGATTCAAGGACGCTCTAACTTTGTTTATCGAATCAATTCCGATGACCACTCAAAGGCTCCTGTCTTTGTTAGCTTAGGGCTGAAAGACAAGTATGAAACTACTCCTATCCATGTCGATGTGAATATTGTTCATGCTGATGTACTCGATGTTGAGGCTTTCAAGGCATGGCGTCCTGAATACAAAGATGCCGAGTTTATCTTTGAAGATGGTAGTAAGTCGGCTGATAGAACATCGAATGAGAGTGCCGCAGGTAACGCTGTTTACAAGTGTGGTTGGGCGATAGAGAAGATGTCAAAGTCCATGTTCAACGTTGTCAATCCAGATGATATTGTGGAGCAGTATGGCGCTGATACACTTCGACTCTACGAGATGTTCTTAGGTCCGGTAGAGGCTAGTAAGCCTTGGGATACCAATGGTATTGATGGATGTTTCCGCTTCTTAAAGAAGTTCTGGAAGCTTTATCAACAGGAACTGAACGATGAGGAGCCATCGAAGGAGTCGTTGAAGAGTGTGCACAAGCTCATCAAGAAGGTGACAGGAGACATTGAGCAGTTCTCTTACAACACGGCTATTTCAGCGTTCATGATATGTGTTAATGAGCTAAGTCAGCAGAAGTGCGCTAACAAGGAGCTGTTGAAAAAGCTGGTAATTGTCATTGCGCCATTTGCACCACACATGGCAGAAGAGTTGTGGGAGCAGTTGGGTGGTGAGACAAAGAGCGTTTGTGATGCCGCTTGGCCAGCTTGGGACGAGTCTTACTTGGTGGAGAATGAAGTGCAACTGACTGTTTCTTTCAATGGTAAAGCACGTTTTCAAATGACTTTCCCAGCTGATGCTACAAAGGAAGACATCGAGAAGAACGCATTAGCAGACGACCGCAGTAAGCATTACATAGATGGTAAAACAATCGTAAAGACCATCGTTGTACCTCGAAAGATTATCAACATCGTTTGTAAGTAACTAATATCTAAACCAGAGAGGATGTGTGTTTACACTGCACACATCCCCTCTATATACCTTTTAAGACCTATGACTATTAATCAACAGCTTATCCGTTCAGAAGCAAAGGATTATCTCTTTCTTACGATGGGACTGCTTCTTTATGCCGTTGCCTTCACTATCTTCCTCCTTCCTTATGAGATTGTTACGGGTGGAGTAACGGGTATGTCCGCCATTGTTTACTATGCAACTGGATTCAAGATAGAGAACACTTACATGATAATCAACATCTCCCTGTTGGTTGTCGCACTAAAGATTCTGGGCTTCAAGTTTATGATGAAGACCATATATGCTATCTTCGCGCTCTATTTCATGCTGAAGTTTGCACAAGACCTGATGCCTGTTGATGCTCATGGACACTTCATTAAGGTGCTTGGGGAAGGGCAGGATTTCATGTCATTGATTATTGGCTGTTGTATAACAGGTACTGGTCTTGCCATCGTCTTCTTAAATAATGGAAGTACAGGAGGCACTGATATCATCGCAGCATGCGTCAATAAGTATCGCGACATATCGTTAGGACAAGTGTTGATGGGCGTCGATATATTGATAGTAGGTAGTTGTCTCTTCTTCCCGCAGTTTGGTTCTATGGTCGACCGATTGCATAAGATGGTCTTTGGATACTGCACTATGTTCATCGAATGCTTCATGCTTGACCATGTAATGAACATGAGAAGGGAGTCAGTACAGTTCCTTATCTTCTCATGGAAACATGAGGAAATAGCCAAAGCTATCGTCGATGAGACGGAGCACGCCCTTACTATACTCGATGGACACGGTTGGTACACAGGCAATGACATGAAGGTTATATGCTTACTAGCGAAGAAGAACGAGAGTAAAACTATCTTCCGTCTTATCAAGATGGTTGACCCTACAGCCTTCGTAAGCCAGAGTTCGGTTATAGGAGTGTATGGCGAAGGCTTTGATCAGATAAAGATTAAGGCAAAGAAGGATAAGAGGAAGCAGATAGAAAAGCAGATGGAAGCTACTGAAAGGGCTTCAGTAAATAAAGTATAAATGAATTTTTGAGATGAAAATAGTATTTGCAACGAATAATAAACATAAGCTTGAGGAGATCAAGGACATCTTAGGTAAGGACTTTGAGATTGTTTCTTTGGCTGAAATAGGCTGTCATGAGGATATTCCAGAGACGGGTTTAACATTGGAGGAAAATGCTCGCCAAAAGTCAACCTACATCGTTGAGCATTACAATCACGATTGTTTTGCGGATGATACGGGGCTTGAGGTGGATGCTCTCAATGGTGAGCCTGGTGTTCATTCAGCCCGTTATGCTGAGGGAACCGACCACGATAGCGAAGCAAATATGCGTAAGTTGTTATCGAAGATGTCGAATGTTAAGGAGCGTACAGCACGTTTCCGCACGGTTATCTCATTAATCATTAATGGTGTAGAACATCAATTTGAAGGGCGTGTCGAAGGGCGTATTGCAACCGAGAAACATGGTAAAGAAGGCTTCGGATATGACCCTATTTTCATCCCAGAAGGCTATGACAAGAGTTTTGCAGAGCTTGGCGAAGAGGTGAAGAATCAGATTTCTCACCGTGCAAGAGCCGTTAAGAAGCTCGCAGAATACCTTTCCTCATCTTGCTAAAGCATTCATCTACGTGCTATCAATACTCCTTCCTGTTTATAAATGTAGCTGTGTGGCTTTGGTAACAGAGCTACAACGGCAATGTGTGGAGTGTGGTATTGCGTATGAGATTATCGTGGCTGACGATGGGACAATGGCTGATACTACGAATCAGTACATCGTTGAGTGTAACAAAGTCATTGGTCAGTTAGAGGGCGTGCGGTATATTATAAGGCAGGAGAATGTCGGTCGGTCAGCCATTCGCAACTTCCTTTTCTCACAGTCAAAAGGTGATTGTATTCTCTTCATAGACGGTGATTTATCCCTTGATAACCCCGATTTCATTCGTAGATACACGCAGGCAGAAAGCGATGTGGTCGTTGGTGGCATCAGAATAGGTGGCAATCCAGAACAATGGAAAGGGAATCTTAGATATAAATATGAGTGTGCTTTCGAACGAAAGAATAGTTTGAGTGATAGACAGAGGAGACCTTTTCAAAGTTTTCGCACTACTAACTTTATGGTAAAAAGAGCGGTCTTTGTCCAACACCCATTTGACGAAAAGCTCACTCATTATGGTTATGAAGATGTATTGTGGGGTAAGGCTCTTGAAGAGAACGGGGTTCAGATAACCCATATTAATAACCCCATAACCCTAACCGACTATGAGAATAACACTTTGTTTATAGATAAGACGGAGGAGTCTTTACGAACTCTTTATGAGTACCAAATGCTATTGAAAGGATATTCTAAGTTGTTAGAAATGAAAGATAGGATGGTACGATTTCATCTAGTGAAGGCTATTCTAATAGTTCATAAATTGTTCGGTGAGAAGGTAAAGAAGCTTTTGCAAGGCAATAAACCGAGTGTCTTTCTGTTTAATGTATATAAGCTCATGTATTATTTAAGCCTTGAGCAGCAAGCAAGATAATATTCATTTCGACAAGAACCCACTATGACAATAAAACGAATTATCCTATCTTTTATCATTCTCATATCCTCTCTCTCTGCTATTGCAGGAGGTATCGGGACATGGAAGTCTTACCTTTCTTATGCCAACATACAATGGGTTGAGCAAGGAGGCAATCGGTTATATGTACTTGCATCTAATGCCCTTTACACCTATAATAAGGCTGATCAAAGTATTCAGACATACGACAAACAGAACGGACTAAGCTCTATTGACATCCGATTCATTGGTTGGAACGAAGTTGCCAAACGCCTTGTTATTGTCTACGAAGACAATAATATCGACCTAATGGACGCTAAGGGGAACGTTACGAACGTACCCGACTATTACTTAAAGGCTTTGACTTCCGACAAGACTATCTATAGTATTGATATGAATGGGGCTTATTGCTATCTCTCAACAGGCTTTGGACTTGTTAAACTCAATGTTGCTAAGGCAGAAATAAGCGATAGTTACAACCTCTCTTTCCCAGTTAATTATAGTTATCTGGATGGTTCTTATATCTATGCCGCAAGCCAGTCTAATGGGCTATATCGTGCTTCGTTAACGGCAAACTTGCTTGATAAGAACAACTGGACACGGGTTGGTGGCTATGTGGAAAGACCTAAGACGATAGATGCAAACCTCCTTAATCAAGCGAAAACATTGAGCCCCGGAGGTCCAAAGTATAATGGTTTTACCTATATTCAATACCTTAATAACCGCTTATATACTGTTCCTGGTATGTTTAAATCAGGTTATGGAGATTCTAATACACCTGGTGCTGTACAGATTCTACACGATGATGAGTGGACGAATTATCAAGAGAATCTATCGTTAAAAACGGGCTATGACTATCTTGATAACAATGTTCTTGCAGTCGATCCACGCAATGCTAACCATGTATTTGTTGGTGGAAGGACAGGCTTATATGAGTTCCTTGATGGGCAGTTAAAGGCTTATTATAACAAAGACAACAGCTTGTTACAAGGCGCAATGGACCGAGGACGAGAGTTAGGAAACAACTATGTGCTTATTAATGGGCTCTGTTTCGATAATAAAGGAGACCTTTGGATATTAAATAGTCAAGCCTCCAGAGAGAATCTCTTGCGTCTTTCGGCTGATGGACAGATGACTTCTTTCAGTAAGCCAGCCCTTATGAAGGATGGAGTAGGGGGCTCAGTCCTAACAAGTATGGTCTTTGATAACCGCAACAACTTATGGTTCTGTAATGATCACTGGGGCTATCCGGCTTTGTTCTGTTACCAACCAGCAACCGACAAGTTGCTTTCTTTCACTCGATTTGTCAATGAGGATGGTTCGAACCTAGACTTAGTACCCCATAGCGTGACGCCTTTGTCGAATGGAGATGTGTGGGTTACCACTACTATAGGGCCACTTCTCTTGTCTCGTTCGGCTATTGATAACCCTGAAACAGCCGTCTTTACACAGGTAAAAGTGCCTCGTAACGATGGTACCAACCTTGCTGATTATCTTCTGTCGGGCATTGATGTCACCTGTATGGCTATTGATGGAGGGGGCAGGAAGTGGTTTGGAACAAAGGCAAATGGTGTTTATCTCATCAGTGCCGATAATATGACACAGGTGAAACATATCCTCTCTTCAAATAGTCCACTCCTATCGGATAATATCCTTTCTATCGCTATCAACAACGCAACAGGCGAAGTCTTCTTCGGTACGGACAAGGGGTTATGCTCTTACATGAGTGATGCGACGACACCATCCGACCAACCAAGTGAGGACAAAACATACGCTTATCCGAATCCTGTTAAGCCTGGTTATACTGGTTCAATCACCATTGTTGGACTCTCAATGAACGTTGATGTGAAGATTGTCACTACAAATGGTGTACTCGTTGCAGCAGGTACTAGCAATGGTGGTAGCTTTGTTTGGGACGGCAAGGACAAGTTCGGTAAACCTGTTGCATCGGGTGTTTACATGGTTGAAAGTGCTGATGAAGATGGCAACAATGGTGTTGTTTGTAAGGTGGCGATTGTGAGATAGAGAGGAAATATTAGTGAATTTATAATAATCTGACTATAAGGACACTTATAATGGAGGGTTGTCAATAGAGCAAATGATGGTAGAGAGGGAACGTTGGATAGACATGCTGCGAGGTTTCTGTATGTTGGCAATATTGTTAGACCATACTGAAATCTATTATACAGGAGGTAACCTTATTCCTTATGATTGGTATGTTTCGAATGTTTTAATCGTCTTTTTCTTTCTGTCAGGATACCTCATGTACAAACAGCAAGGCTTTTCTTTGAGGCATAAGCTGACTTCGATAGGGTGCAGTTTACTTCTTCCTTACTTTCTCTTTACCATAGTTTTGGCACTTCCGAAAGCCTTTGTACATGGTCATAGTATAGACTGGGAGAGTTTATTATTTCCTATCTTGACAGGTCGAGCCTCTTGGTTTATAGCTGCCTTGATAGTTTCTGAAGTCGTTTTTAGCCTTTTCTTGTGGATAACTCGTGGAAAAGTTATACCCTTATTCATTCTCTCTTCTTGTGCTTTTGTTGGTTCGGTACTTTTAACGAAACAATCCACTGATTATCCTTGGTGTATCAACAATGCCTTGCAAGCAGTCCTTTTCCTTTATATCGGATGGTTTTATCAATGTCGAAAAGATGTTTTCAACCGTATCAACACACCATTATATACGTCATTCCTCTTTATATTTCTTATAGTAATAAAAGGTTATGCAACGTGCAAAGGGGTGCACACAATGATATACCCAATGGGTATAGACTCTTATTTCCTATTCTTTCTTGATATGTTGACGAGCATTTTCTTACTTGTCAATGTTTGTAAGCAACTGCCAAGGTGTAAGCCTTTAGAGTGGGTTGGAGCGCATAGTATTGTTTATTATTTCGTCTGTGGAGGTGTTCCCCTTTGCTTATCTTTAGCACTTGAGAAGGTGGATTTAGGCTATCATGGAGCTTATTATAGTGTACTGATAGCCTATGCTTTGGTCTGCATAGTGGCAAGCTGTATTGTAGCAATCGTCTATCGCTACTTGCCATTTATGCTTGGAAAGCTTCATTAAGCCTTATCTTTACCTTGTATGAGGCTATAACTGCTATAGAGGTATAAACTCACAATAAATGAAGAAACGCCCTTTTGAGGGCAAAGAGAGCCTCTCCTTGATGCAAAGAAAGCCTCTCTTCAAATTGAAGAAAGGCTCTCTTTGTTTTTTAAAGCGGGTTTTCTCTTATTTCTTTAGTTATTAAGAGGGGGTATAGATGAGGCTTAGGATTGGGTGAAAATCTACTTTTTAGGCTCAGACCTCTTATCCTTTACCTTCTTAATCTTTACCTTCCCTTGTAGTATATCTTCGCTTGGGAGGTCTATACCGAGGCTGCGGGCACGCTCCAGATTACGACTCCTTGCCTTACGCTGCGTATCTGCCTTCTGCTTAGTAATTGCTCCAGGCTTCTGTTGATAGAGCGGTAGAAGGCGTGGATTCCACGTTCCTTGCACATCACGTTTCGCTTTGCACTCTATGGATTTGGGGTAGTAATACACCGCCTCAGGCTCTCGCTGCGTTGCATAATCACCTCCGTCCCACTTACCGTTATCGTTATCATCGACAATGAGACGCATGTAGTACGTGCCAGGCTTTATGTAGTAGAAGGTCGCCTTATCGTCTTTTGCGGTTGTTTCCCTTACTGGTTTATCGCTTTCGTTGAGCAGTTGTACGAGGCAGTTCTTGCCCTTCATGCCCTCAAGAGACATCACCAAGGTGCCATACTCATCAATGGAAGGGATGCGAATACCCTGTTTGTACTTCTTAGAAAGCCTCCCGTAGATATCCGTGAAGGCTGCCGAATCAAGCTCCAAGCTGTATTCTTTGCCCGTATCCCACGCACTGACGAGTTGTAACTGACGTGGTTTTCCAGGTTCAGTACCCAACTGGTACTTCGCTCGATACCATGAGCTGTCCACCTTCTCATAGAGTTGTATCTTGGAAGTATCGATCTTCTCTATTGGAGCAGCAATCTCGAAGGATAGATTCTGGTCTGGGCTCATCTGCGACGGGACGTTATATTTCACATCAAGAGGCTTTGCTGGCATTGCAGTCTCATACGCTTTCCCACGTTCCTTAGCCTTATCTTGCTTCTTTTTCCACTTGTCGTATTCCTCTTGTTGGCTCTTCAAGCGCTTTGCATAAGGGGTTTTGGCGAGTAGCTCAAGCGTCTCGGTCTGTGGAACAAGCCTCCCCGTGCTGTCCGTCATATTGTAAGTCATCTTCATACGTAGGGTGTCTTGATTGATAAGCGCAGAGTCACGAAGCCAATAAGTAATGGTGTCTTGGTTCATACTTGGCTCTTCCAAGAAGGCATCCTTAGCGTTGAAATTCAGTGGAGTAAGCTGTGGTAGGCTCGCATCTCCATAGCTAAAGAAGAGCGTGAAGTGGTCTGCATCCTTTCTTTCTGCCTTTATGAAGTATCGATCCGTTTGTACTGCTGTGAAGGCAGAGAGCGTTACGTCGTCTGGAAGAAAGTGGGTGTAAGGCACCTGCTTAATGTCTTTGATGTGCAAAGAGTCCGTCCATAGCGTGTCTTGTCGTATGTCCGGCTTCCACGAAGGCATGATAACTTCAGGCGTGAAAGCAATCTCCTCACTCTTTTGATTGTACATGTAATTGCCGTCCGCATCCTTTAGTGCATAGATGCGATAGTCTCCTTTAGCAACACCACGTATCACAAAGTGCCCCCGACTATCGGTTTTTGAGACGCGCAACATCGGTAGTTTTTGGAAAGCAGTGTCACTCTGATTGCTGTAAAGACCCACAAGTATCCCCTTGATAGGCTCCAGATTCTCTGCTTCCAACACATAGCCAGATACTTCGAGAGTATCAATATGATCGCCAGTAGAGAAGCTGTAAGTGTAATTACCTAGTGGATTGCCCTCGTTGTTATCGGAGATTGCATCCGAGAAGTCGATAGTGTAGGTTGTATTCGGCTGTAGTTTGTCTTGCAAAGCGACGGAGATATGCTTGCCTTGAGCCTTTATCTCTGGTGCTTCTAGCTGTGGTGGAGACACAACAACCTTCTCTGATGCGTTCTCTAACTTGATGAACTCATCGAAAAAGATGTTCACTTTCTTACTGTTTACATCGGTTGCTCGATCAGAGGGAGAGGCTCCAACGACCTTAGGAGGTGTCTCGTCAAACCATCCACCATCGGGTTGTCCCATCTTAGCACACGACACTAACGATAGGAGAAGGAGGGTTATAAGACTATATGCGAGTGTTATTTTCTTCATATCTTATTGAACTTTTATAGTCAATGAGGGGTGTATGCCGAGCATTCTATGCGGGTATTTATAATCAAGAAGAGCGTATTTACTCGTTCATTGTCAGTAATTCTTCAAGATTAGAACGGCTGTTTGACAAGCGAGGAATCTTGTGTTGACCACCGAGCTTACCCTTTGTTTTCAGCCAATCATTGAAGAGGTTCTTACGAGCGACAATGATTTCGAGGGGCTGAAGGGTCACATTATGATAGCGTTTAGCCTCATAATCGGAGTTTATCTCTTGTAGTTTGTTATCGAGGATAGTGGCAAACTCTGCAATAGATGCTGGTTCTTTTGCAAACTCAATGAGCCATTGGTGTCGGCACTTAGCCTTTGCATCCATATAAATAGGTGCTGCGGTATAGTCTAATATTTGCGCTCCTGTAGCTTTACAAGCGGCATCAAGTCCCTTTTCAGCATTGTCCATGATGAGTTCCTCACCAAAGGCATTGATGAAATACTTGGTTCTTCCGGTGATAATAAACTTATAAGGACGGGTGGAAGTAAACTGTACTGTGTCGCCAATCTCATATCTCCAAAGACCGCAGGAGGTACTAATCAGCATGGCATAGTTGCGTCCAACCTCTACACCAGATAGTGGGACGATGTTCGGATGCTCGTTTCCAAACTCGTCCATAGGCAAGAACTCGTAGAATACTCCATAATCAAGCATGAGCGACATACTGCTATCTGAAGGGTCATCCTGTATTCCGAAGAACCCTTCCGAGGCGTTATATGTCTCCATATAGTTCATTCCCTGCTTTGTAATAAGCTGTTCGTATTGTTCACGATAGGGTGTGAAAGCAATGCCACCATGGAAGAATACCTCCAAATTAGGCCATACTTCTTCAAGATGTTGTTTACCACTTAGCTCCATGACACGCACTAGTACGGATAGCATCCATGATGGTACTCCAGAGATATTAGTGATGTTTTGCGTAAGAGTTTCACGTGCTATTCGATCGCGTTTCACCTCGAAATCGCTTAGAAGAGCAGTCTCTTTCTTTGGTACACGCACAAAGTTAGCGAGTGGATTGATATTCTCAATGAGTATTGCACTTAGGTCTCCAACAAGTGAGTTGCGCAAGTTGTAATTGGGAGAATGACTACCCCCAAGGATCAAACCTTTGCCATTGAAGAGTTTACTCTCAGGGTGATTACTAAGGTAATAAGCAATTACATCCTTACCTCCTTGGTAATGAATGGTTTGCAATCCTTCGTGAGTTACGGGGATAAACTTGCTCTTGTCGTTTGTAGTTCCTGATGACTTAGCATACCATCTAACCACTCCTGGCCATAGAATATCACGTTCTCCATGCCGCATTCTATCGATGTCATCCTTCAGTTCTTCATAGGTGTTGACAGGCACGTTATGCACGAAATCATCATAAGAAGTGATGGTTGAGAACAGATGTTTGCGTCCGTATTCTGTATCTTTAGCCTGTTCTATAAGGTATTCCATAACCTCCTGCTGGATAGCTTCACTATCAGTAGTATAGCGTTCTAGCTCCTTGCGACGTGGTTGGAAGTATAGTTTGTTTACTAAACTAGTAAGACTCATTCAAATTTCATTGCTTGATTAAATTGCAAAAGTACGCCAAAAATGCTATATGTTAAGGCTTTTCTATCTTTTTAACATTGCAATATGCAGTCTAAAAAGTGGTTTGTTAGTGTTTTTCACGTTGTTATTAACACGCCATTTAGCCGTTTCTAAGGGTTGGAATGGTTAACAGAAAGTCTCCTAAAGTTCCTCTGAAAGAAGGGATGTAAAGCCCCAATCAATCTCGCAAGTAGGGGAGGAATAGTTAACGGGATAATGTACTGTAAAGAAGGAACGGCTTTCTTCGATTTGAAGAGAGGCTTCCTTTGATGCAAAGAGACGCCCTCTTCAAATCGAAAAGGGCGTCTCTTTGGTTGTCGCTTATTGCATTTTCCCTGTTAGCAATTCCTTGTTAAGATAGTCATAGACGTATCCAGTACTTTGGAAATAAAGCCCAGTTCGGGTGTCTTTGAGCTTTTCGTATGTGTCAGAATTATAGAGAGTATCAACTGCCTCTTGCATATTCATGTCCTTATCAGACATGAGTTTGAGAATGAGGTCACGTGTTATACACTCAATCATATAGTTTGTTTCGTTCATAAGCGTTTAAGTAGTTGGATGGACTGTTGGGTTCCGAAGAAGTATTGAAAGGTTATTCCTTTCATGTACTTCAGCCTTTCTAGGAAAGTTTCGAAGGTTATCTCTTGTTCTATATAGCGTCTGATCTGTAATCCGACACGGTCATTTGCAATTGGACCAATGACAATATCACAGTCATGTGTACTTCCACCATCTGCAGAGTTGCGGTTGGCAAAAACGAACTCAGCCCATTCCTTGGTATATCCTTCAAATCTTTTGACCTTTAGGTTGGGGTTATCTAATTGCTTTTCGTCAAACTCATAGACATTTAAAATAGGTTTACCACCATTGGTAAAGGTCTTATATTCTGCCATCTCAAGGGCTTGTTGCTTGTCAGCACTTAGGTAGAAGCCTTTACCAAAGTCCTTGTTTGGTTTGGACTTAGCAAAGTCTATGACCGTTACTATCTGATTGGAACCATGGTATAAGGTCATACTAATGCTCCTCCTTGCCTTTGACAGAATGTTATTAAGTCATTGATAACGTCTCGAAAGCTCTGCGTGTGCATTACACCATAGAACCGATCAATGAGATCAATAGCCTTATATCGTTTCAAATATCTATATGCTTGTTTGTCAGTGAGATTCTTTCTTTTTGCAAACTCACTGATGATAGCAACGAAATATTCCGCTTTGTTCTTTGTTTCTTCCTTATCCATAACTCTGTTTTAAGCTATAAATACTAATGAAAATAACCCTTAATAGAGGAAGTTAAGTTTGCTTTTAGCACCATTCTCCTTTGATCCTGAAGAATTGGAAAGAGCCTTAATGTGCTTCTAACCAGTTCTTTCCCCAACCTGCATCAGCTATTAGTGGGACATTGAGGGGATAGGCATTCTGCATCTCTTCGAGGACTATTTTCTCCACCTTCTCACGCTCATCTGGGTAAACAGAAAAGTTGAGTTCGTCGTGTACCTGTAGTATCATCTTTGAGCGGATACCCTCTTCTTTGAATCGATTCCATATCCGCACCATAGCAACCTTTATAATGTCTGCCTCTGTCCCTTGTATTGGTGCGTTGATAGCATTGCGCTCATCGAAACCTCGGATGGTACCATTTCGACTGTTGATATTCGGTAGGTAGCGGCGACGATGGAACAATGTTTCTGCATAACCTTTGCTTCTTGCAAGCTCTTTCGCATGTTCCATGTAGGCTTGAACCTTAGGGAATGTGCGGAAGTAGTCCTGTATCAACGCCCTTGCCTCATTGTTGGGTATCTCCATCCTTTGGGCTAATCCAAAAGTAGTTATACCATATATAATACCAAAGTTAGCCTGCTTAGCCTTCTTTCTCTGTGCGTCCGTCACATCGTCAAGAGCCTCATGCCAGATCTTAGCTGCCGTCGCCCTGTGTATGTCATAACCCTCTCTAAAAGCCTCCATCATATTGTCATCCTCTGATAGGTGAGCCATGATTCGCAGTTCAATTTGGCTATAGTCAGCTGAAAAGAACATACATCCTTCCTCTGGAATAAAGCACTTTCTAATCTCTTTTCCGTCGTCTGTTCGCACTGGAATATTCTGTAGGTTAGGGTCGCTGGAGGATAGTCTTCCCGTTGCAGTTAACGCCTGATTGAAAGAGGTATGGATGTGTCCAGTACGAGGGTTAATCAGTTTTGGTAAGGCTTCGACATAGGTACTTAACAGCTTCTTCATACCTCTGTAGTTCAGTATATTACGTACTATTGGGTGCTTAGACTCGATACTCTGCAACACTTCTTCACTAGTGACATATTGCCCAGTCTTGGTCTTCTTGGGTTTATCCATAATCTGCATCTTACCGAAAAGGATGTCACCTACCTGCTTTGGACTCGATATGTTAAATTCTTCACCAGCCTCTTTAAAGATATCCACTTCATATTGTCTCATACGTTCCGTGAATATCTTTGATGTTTCTTTTAATGCTTCCGTATCAATGCGAACACCAGTAAGTTCCATGTCAGCCAGTACACGAACAAGGGGCATCTCAATGCTCCAGAACAACTCTTCAACATTGAGTTCTTTCAGCTTAGGAGCGAGTACATTCTTTAGACGTAAGGTGATGTCGGCATCCTCTGCGGCATATTCATAAATCTCAGAAGGACTTAAGTCGCGCATATTCTTTTGCTTCTTTCCTTTCGAGCCAAGCAAGTCTTCAATGTGTATGGTTCGATATCCAAGGAGTGTTTCAGCCATGTAGTCCATGTTGTGACGAAGTTCGGGTTGGATGAGATAGTGTGCTATCATCGTGTCGAACATCGCTCCTTTCAATTTCACCTCATAGTTGCTTAGTACCTCATAATCGTACTTGATGTTCTGACCAACCTTTAGAATCGACTCGTTTTCATATACTGGTTTGAATATTGCAACACGTTTCAAGGCTTCTTCGCGATTCTCTGGAATAGGGATGTAAAAGGCTTCCTTTTCCTCAACAGAGAAGCTCAAGCCCACCAACTCAGCACTAATTGCGTCGGTAGAAGTGGTTTCTGTGTCTAAACTAAGCGTTTCTTTTGTTAAAAAAAACTCACATAATCGATGCAAATCAGCCTCATTATCAATGAGTTGATAGTTGTGTTGGGTCGTTTTAAGGCTCTCAAAACTCTCGTTTTTTGCTTCGCTTGGGTTGTCGGGCGTAAATTCTGCAAATAAATCAAGCTGATTTTCGATAACTTTTGACTTCTCTTTGTCTTTGTTAAGAAACTTGTTAATAAGTATCTTAAACTCTAATTCTTCAAATATCGCACGTAGTTTCTCTTCATCCGGTTGCTGAACTTTCATTTCATCTAGTTCCAACTGCAATGGAACATCCGTACGGATTGTTGCAAGGAACTTAGAGATTTTGATATCTTCAACGGCAGCTTCGACCTTATTCCGTAGTTTCCCCTTTATCTCATTAGTATGAGCAAGCATGTTATCAATGCTCCCGAATTGATTAATTAACTTCGCTGCAGTCTTCTCACCAACGCCTGGACACCCCGGAAAGTTATCTGCTGTGTCACCCATCAACGCCAGAATGTCTATGACTTGGGCTGGGGTAGGGATTCCATACTTACTTTCTACCTCCTTTTCACCAAGTGTTTCGTAACCTCCGCCATGCTTTGGACGATACATGAAAACGTTTGGTCCAATCAGTTGACCATAGTCCTTGTCGGGAGTAAGCATAAATGTATTGATTCCATCGGTGCCGAATCGGGTTGCAACAGTACCTATGATATCATCTGCCTCGAAGCCATCTACCTGTAAGATAGGGATGTGCAATGCCTCTAATATCTGTTTGATTATAGGGACTGAGAGCTTAATATCCTCCGGCGTTTCCTCTCTTTGCGCCTTATACTGGGGGTATGCATCGTGTCTGAAGGTCTTTCCATGATCAAAAGCAACAGCTATGTGCGTTGGTTTCTCCTTAGTTAACACTTCATTTAAGGTGTTGCAAAACCCCATAATAGCCGATGTATTCAAACCTTTAGAATTAATACGTGGGCTGCGAAGTAGTGCATAATAAGAGCGAAAGATTAGCGCATAAGCGTCGAGAAGGAACAGTTTTGCCATAAAGTAAATATGTAATTTTTAGCTGTAAAAGTACTAAAAATATTCCATAATATGCGATTTATTGACTAAATTTGTATCAAATTTGAAGTCAATAATGGATACCCTTTCACTAATAAAGCAACCGATTGAGACAGAATTAGTCGATTTCATCGACCTTTTTAATCATGCTCTCAACCACGAGGATGGGCTGTTACAGGTGGTTTTGAACCATATTAAGCAGCGCGCAGGAAAGCGTATGCGCCCTATCCTTATCCTCTTGATGGCTAAGAACTTTGGTAAGGTCTCACGTGTAACACAGCATGCAGCAGTTGGTTTAGAGCTCCTTCACACGGCATCACTTGTCCATGATGATGTGGTGGATGAGGCTGCTGAACGTCGAGGGCAGGCTAGTGTGAATGCTGACTACGATAATAAGGTGGCTGTGTTGGTTGGTGATTATGTGCTATCAACGGCACTTTTGCACGTTAGTTATACTCATTCGGAGATGATAGTACGCCGTTTAGCTGAATTGGGGCGCACTTTAAGTGATGGAGAAATACTCCAGTTAGCTAATATACAGAATAAAGAAGTAACAGAAGAGGTATACTATAAGATTATAGAACGTAAGACTGCGGCTCTCTTCGAGACCTGTGCTGCGATTGGAGCAGAGTCTGCTGGCGCTACAGAAGAGCAGGTTGAGGCAGCAAGACTATTCGGTAAAAACCTCGGAATAGTGTTTCAAATCCGTGATGATATCTTCGATTACTATGATTCGGAGGTTGAGATTGGTAAGCCAACAGGCAATGATTTTGCAGAAGGTAAGCTCACTTTGCCCATCATATATGCGTTGAATGCAACGCAAGATGAGGACATGATGAGGTTAGTTCATAAGGTGAAAGCACATAATGTGACACAGGAAGAGGTTGAGACCTTGGTTCGGTTTGCAAAAGAAAATGGTGGAATAGAATATGCGGAACGTCGTATGTGGGACTTCCATGCCGAGGCACAGCGATTTATCGATCAATATGTTATCGATGAGAATATACGTACATCTTTGCAAACCTACCTTGATTATGTCATCAAAAGAAAGAAATAATGATTGGTTAGAGTAGGTTGATAGCAATATAAATAATACTTATTAAGCTTACAAATAAGCTGTTTTATTAATTATAAAGGCTCCCTTCTTCAATGGATATAACAATTTGTTATCTTGAAGAAGGGTGTTTGGTGTTTTGAAAAATAATTTATTTATAAAATGATAATAGATTAATAATACTAAATTAATAATCTATTTTTTAAATCACAAAAAGCCTTTTTCTAGTTTTAGGGAATGTTTTCTCTGATAAAGGTAAGTGTTTCTTGCTGTTTAAAGAAGCGTTTTCTCTTATGGTATAGATGTATGGATGGAATAGAGAAATGGGTTACAATGAAAAATCCCCACGCCTTTTATGAAAGGGTGGGGACGTTATGTGTTATGCTGTCAGTCTAGAAGAACTTAGTCTCTGAACCGATGATCTCGCTAAGAAGAAGGTTTGTTAACCGACTTGTACCCATTCTAAACCAATAATTAGTAAGCCATTTTTCGCCTAGAACCTCTTTAACGATAGTATAGTAGATAACGGCATCCATGACCGTATTAATGCCTCCTGCGGGCTTTAAACCAATCTGTATACCCGTCTTCTTGTGGTACTCCTTGATGGCTTGACAGAGCACGTAAACGGACTCGGGAGTAGCACTAATCTTCTCTTTACCCGTACTTGTCTTTAGATAGTCAGCCCCGGCGTACATAGCGAGGACTGCTGCTGTCTTGATATCGCGCGCATTGCGGAGGTCGCCAGTCTCTAGGATTACCTTCATAGGAACGTCCCCACAGGTCTGTTTCAGTTCTCCGATGGTATCACAAACTCCCTCATAATCACCAGAAAGGAACTTACCTACAGGCATGACAATGTCTATCTGCGTTGCACCATCCTTTATTGCAAGTGCTGTCTCAATGGTTTTTACCTCAAGAAGAGCCTGTGATGAAGGGAAGTTACCCGTTACGTTGGTAATGTCGACACCATCCACTTCAAGGCTATCAGCGATTAATTTGGTGAAACAAGGGTATGCACAGACAGCTGCAACATGTGGAAGATCAGGGTATTCACTATCGAATTTGTTGACTTTCTCTACCATTGCGAGTACTTTCTCTTCGGTATCTGCAGTGCTGAGTGTGGTTAGTTCGACGCTACCAAGCAAGAATTTCTTTACTTCTGGATTATCATTCTCTGATACTTTCTCTGCTATAATCTTTGTTACTGCGGCCTTTACATCCTCATCAGTAATGTTGAGGTCGTATTGTTCTAAAGCCTGATCGTACTCACTCTTCTCTACAATTCCATTCGCTTTCTGCGCTTGGATATCCTTTGAAACGGTGTCTTTAATGATTCCCATATTATTATTTTATAATTGTAATGTAGATGTTTTATTTATTAGTTAGAAGTTGGTTTTATACTTGATTATCAGTAAGTTTTGGGTTGTTCTTATGTCTGTCTCTGTCACGTGACGTCTTCTTCTCAAAGCTGCGTTGTAGTTCTTCTGTGAGATTAACGCCTGTTTGGTTTGCAAGACAGAGTAGAACCCACAAAACATCAGCCATTTCCTCTCCGAGGTTGGGCTTTTCTCCTTGCTTAAAGCTTTGGTCTCCATAGCTTCGAGCTATGACTCTTGCCAGTTCTCCGACCTCTTCTGTAAGACAAGCCATATTTGTTAGTTCGCTAAAATAGCGTACTCCATACTGTTTAATCCACTTATCTACAGCCTCTTGTGCCTCTTGTATTGTCATTATTCTTTGTTTTTAGTATCCATACAAATGGTTACTGGTCCATCATTTAATAGTTTTACTTTCATGTCGGAACCGAATTCTCCCGTACTAATAGGCTTTCCTAATGCTTCGCTTAAGGTCTTGCAGAAGTAATCGTAGAGCGGAATTGATAGCTCATGAGGGGCTGCGTGTATCCAACTGGGTCGGTTTCCTTTCTTGTAACTAGCCATGAGTGTGAACTGAGATACAACTAGGATCTCGCCTTTGATGTCCATAATACTACGATTCATTATACCTTGTTCATCATTGAAAATACGAAGTCCTATAACCTTATTCACCAACCAGTTAGCATCCTCTTCAGTATCTTCTTTGCCAATACCAAGCAAGATAAGCAGTCCTGCTTGTATGCTGGACTTCACCTGTTGACCAATGGTTACGGATGCTTGAGCCACTCTTTGTATCACAATTCTCATACGGCAAATGTACAATATTTATTTGGTTCTCTGCTTATTCAGCGTGGAAATAATTGTAGATAATGCTAGCTTTGCTTGCACCTATTATATTTGTAAGTAATTGAATATCAGCTTCTTTTATGTTATTTACGCTCTTCAGTTTCTTTAATAACATGTCCTTTGTCTTCGGACCAATACCTTTTATATCGTCTAACTCGCTGTGTAACTGATGTTTAGAGCGTTTACTGCGATGAAAAGAGATTGCATATCGATGCACTTCGTCCTGTATTTGTGTGAGAACTCGGAATAGTTCACTCTTCACGTTGAGTGCTACTACTTGCTGTGGGAAGCCAAAGAGAAGTTCATTTGTGCGGTGTTTATCATCCTTGGCAAGTCCAGCAATAGGGATTTTGAGGTGTAATTCATCTTCAATAACCTCTCTTACCACTTCCATTTGACCCTTACCACCATCTGTAATAATGAGGTCGGGGAGGGCAGAACCTTCTTCTTGCATACGTGTATAACGTCTTCTAACGACCTCCTGCATGCTTGCATAATCATCAGGACCAACCACTGTCTTTATGTTATATTTACGATAATCTTTTTTGGAAGGCTTCATGCCCTTATAAACAATACATCCCGCAACAGCATCAGAACCAGAGATATTGGAGTTATCAAAGCACTCTATTTGATAAGGAAGCTTTGGTAATTTAAGTTTCTCTTGCAGTTCTCGCATTAAGCGAGTCTGTTTCTGCTGTGGATTTAGCTTTTCCGATTGTTTTAATCGATCGAATTTATATTGCTTGGCATTCATCTCTGATAGTTCTAGAAGGTGCCATTTATCACCCCGTTTAGGTATGACGAACTCTGCATCTTTTATCCTAAAATCAAGTTCAAAAGGTACTATTATCTCCTTAGCGGTGCTTTTGAAGCGTTCGCGAATCTCTAAAATAGCCACGTTCAAGAGCTCTTCATCGGTTTCATCGAGCTTTCTCTTGTATTCATAAGTGAAACTTTGATTGATTGCGCCATTCTTAACATGAATGTAATTAACAAATGCGTTCTTTCGAGAATCATCATCTATGATGGTGAAAACATCGACATCTGTGATAGTATAATTGACTATTTCACTCTTTGCTGCAAAGTTTTCGAGAGCAAGATAGCGCTGTTTACAGAGTTCTGCATCCTCAAACTTCAGTTCTTCTGCATATTTCTGCATTTTTGATCTGAGCATTTGCTGTACGTTACGAGTGTTTCCTTTTAATATTTCTCGTGCTTGCTTGATCGCTTCTTGATAGTCTTCATAGCTCTGTTTGTTGATACATGGGGCACCACAATTATGTATATGGTATTCTAAGCAAGGCTTATATTTGCCCTGTTCTATGCCCTCTTTTGTGATTGGATAGCGACATGTACGTGGTTTATAAACCTTTTTTATAATCTCTAAAATGGCATACATACTACCAATATGGCTGTAAGGACCATAGAATGTGCCATAATGTTTATTAATTGTACGCGTTTTGAATATGCGTGGAAAATATTCGTTTGTTACACAGATGCTCGGATAAGTCTTCCCGTCCTTAAGTAATACGTTATACTTTGGTTTGTATTGTTTGATGAGTTGATTCTCGATTAGTAAGGCATCTTCTTCTGTATTGACAACAGTGTAAGTTATATCATGTATTTTAGAAACAAGTACCTTTGTTTTGAATCTATCTACCTCTTTGTGGAAATAAGATGATACACGGTTCTTAAGGTTCTTCGCCTTTCCTACATAGATAATTGTATGTTCTGAATCATAGTATTGATAAGTTCCGGGCTTCTCGGGGAGGCTCGAAACAATACTCTTTAAATAGGCTAATCGCTTCAAGTTATCTTCTTTATTCATTTTGTGTAACTGCTTTGTTTAAAGGTCTTTTAGACTGTCTTGTTTCACGTGGAACGTTAACTATGCTACGTGTATTATATTTGCTTTATAGGGATAGGACTTGCTCTTTTGTTTTGCTTGTTGCTTATTAGACGTAATAATGATTCCTGAAATAGAAAAGGAGCAATCCTCTTAACTGGATAGCTCCTTTCTTTTCTTTACTAACTAGATGATTCTTGATTGATTAGAATTGGAGCAAAGATGTGATTTCAATATCCTTATCGAACTGGTCACGACTGTTAGGAAATTCCGAATGGAGTTCGATAATGAAGTTGCAATACACCTTTTTAGGATTAAACTTCTTAACAAGGTCACATGCAGCCTTCATCGTTCCGCCAGTTGCAAGGAGGTCATCATGGAGCAAAACAACGTCATTCTCGTTGATAGCATCCTTATGAATCTCGATTGTGTCTACGCCATATTCCTTCTGATAACTTTCCTGAATGGTCTCACAAGGAAGCTTACCAGGCTTACGGCAAAGTACGATACCAGCACCCAAACGAGTGGCAACGGCAGAAGACATGACGAAGCCACGACTCTCGATACCCACAATCTTGGTTACACCCTTACCTTTGTAGAGATCAACCATCTCATCAGTAATTTCCTGAAGAGCTTCAGGTGACTTGAATAGGGTAGTCACATCACGGAAGTTAACACCCTTAATAGGCCAATCCGGGATACATCTCAGGTTGTCTAATAATAGTTTTTTATTCATTTTCAGTTTGTTATATAGTTTTGTTTTATACTATTGTTTCACGTGAAACAGGTGTCTTTTTAACCTTTAGGGGTGTTCCTTTCATCCACGTGTTAGGACTTATTTGTCCAAAGAAAGTTATCTTCCCATGAGGACAAGCAGTACATTAATGTCGCTTGGGCTCACTCCTGGAATACGACTTGCTTGTGCGAGCGTCTCCGGTTGAATCTGTTCTAACTTCTGTCGGCACTCTGTCGAGAGGTCGTGTAGTTCACTATACTTGAAGTGTCCTTTTATTTTAATGTCTTCAAGACGTCGCATTTTCTCCGCAAATACACGCTCACGATCGATATAGCCTTTGTACTTTAGCTTGATTTCAGCAGCCTCAGCAATCTCTTCTTTACGGTTCGGCGAAGCCTCGATAGCCTCTTTAAGGCTTGGAATTACAGCCGAAAGGTTCTCAAAGTTGACCTGTGGACGTGCAACAAGGTCTACTATCTTCGTTGCTCCCTTGATAGGAGAAGTACCCAAATGCTCCAAGAAACCGTTTACAACTTCAGGCTTAACAGAAGTGTTGTTACAGAAGTCAAGAATACGATTGATATGCTCCTTCTTTTGCATCCACCAGTCATAACGGTCCTGTTTAGCTATACCTATATTATAAGCACGCTCCGTCAGTCGCGCATCTGCATCGTCTTGGCGTAAGAGAATACGGTATTCTGCACGCGAAGTAAACATACGATAAGGTTCATCAACGCCCTTTGTAGTAAGGTCATCAATTAACACACCGATATAACTCTCGTCTCTATTCATCACGAAAGGATCCTTACCCGCACAGAGTAGGGCAGCATTGATACCCGCCACTAAGCCTTGTCCGCCAGCTTCCTCGTATCCTGTCGTACCGTTCACCTGCCCAGCAAAGAACAAACCTTCGATTACTTTCGACTCCAAAGACTGTTTTAGCTGTGTTGGATCAAAGTAATCATACTCGATAGCATAGCCAGGACGATAGATTTTAGCGTCACGCAGGGCAGGAATCTTATGTATAGCATCCAACTGTACCTCCCAAGGCATACTTGAAGAGAAGCCATTCAGATACATCTCATTCGTGTCAACACCCTCTGGTTCGAGGAAGAGAGGATGGCTATTCTTGTCAGGGAAGGTGACGAGTTTCGTCTCAATCGAAGGACAATAGCGTGGTCCTGTACTCTGAATCTGCCCATTGAATAGGGGAGAGTCAGCCACTCCACGTCGCAAAACCTCATGTGCTTCCTCGTTCGTGTTACACGTCCAGCAAGGCAACTGTGGTAGATGACGATGCGGACCATAGAAAGAGAACTGATGATAGTCGGTTTCTCCCGGTTGTGGTTCCATCTCATCAAAGTGTACCGAACGGCGGTCAATGCGCACAGGCGTACCCGTCTTCATGCGATCAGCACGAATCCCATGGCGCGTGATGCTCTCTGTAAAGTTGTGAACAGCAGGCTCTGCACATCGTCCACCTTCTACCTTTCGTTTCCCGATATGCATCAGTCCGTTAAGGAAGGTTCCCGCAGTGATAATCACTGTACGTGCATAGATATCAATACCCCATATCGTTTTGATACCCAACACCTTACCATTCTCTACCAACAGCTCGTCGGCTTGATCCTGAAAGATGTCGAGATTGTCCGTATGGTCGAGTATTGTGCGCCATTCCCAGATAAATTTACCACGGTCACACTGTGCTCGTGGACTCCAAACGGCAGGTCCCTTTGATCGGTTCAGCATACGAAACTGAATCGCTGTAGCATCGGTAACCAGTCCCATATAGCCTCCAAGAGCGTCTATCTCTCTGACTATCTGCCCCTTAGCAATACCTCCGATTGCTGGATTACAGCTCATCTGACCAATCTTATTCATATCCATTGTTATCAAACAAGTCATTGCACCCATGTTGGCAGCTGCTGTAGCAGCCTCACAACCTGCGTGTCCACCGCCGATAACAAGTACGTCATACTTGAATTTCATCTTTACCCTAACCTAGTACAAGGGCACAATATCCCTAATTTTAAACGTCACAAAAGTAAGAAATTAAATCGAATTATGAGGCTTTTGTTGGTGGAAAAAGGTAATCCAAACATCTACTTGTAGCTTTTGTAGACATTTGAGGTGCAATTACATCTTGTTTCGTTTATATCATTAAAGGGTAAAATAAGTTGCTTAATATAGAAACTTTTTATTATCTTTGTGGCATGGAAAGGAAGATAAGGACGTATGGAGGATATTTCCAAGCATTTATCAAGACGTTGGACGATAAGGTTCTGCGCAAGATAGATTATGTTCTTCAGCTCCTTAAAATACGGGAAAGGCTCTCTACCAAGTTTGTTAAAGCTATTAAAGATGGTCTATTTGAATTAAGAATAGAGTATGAGGGCAATATATATCGAGTGTTTTTTATCTTTGATGAAGGACAGGTCGTCGTCCTTTTTAATGGATTCCAAAAGAAGACGCAGAAGACACCTAAGAGTGAAATAGATAAAGCTTTAAAAATAATGGAGGCTTATTATGCAGACAAACAATCACAAAATATCAAATTATGATGATGTCTTAGACATTAAATATGGTAAAGAAGGTACAGAACAACGTGCGAAGTTTGAGGAAGAAGCAAAAGCTTATTATGCATCACAAATCCTTTTGCAAGCAAGAAAGGAAGCAAAGATGACACAGAGCGAGCTTGCGAAACAGGTGGGAACAACGAAGTCTTATATCTCCAAGATTGAGAATGGTGTCGTTGAGCCAGGTGTCGGGTTGTTCCTCCGTATTATTAGTGCACTTGGTTTCCAGTTTGATATCTATCGCCCTTTAGGTGTTTGATAATTCTTATTGGAAAGGAAGAGACTTAAAGGAGTTATAATATAAGAAGTTAAGCCTAATATTCTTTATATTATATTGGAAATCTTAGTATTAGCTTAACTGCGTATAACTCCTATATCTCTCTTAATTCCCATTATTTTTAGAATCAAATCCACTTTTTTCTATTTATCTTTGCTCTTTTTCGATATTTCTTCTTACCTTTGCGCCCGTTGAGTGAGAATTAACTTATTAATAATGATGTTACAAACAACGAATTTCAATCAAGCTAACGTTTGCGCCTTATATAATAAAGGTGTAAATGTATGTGCCGTTGCGTTGGATTCTTTAACATCTAATATTGAGAAAAAGACAGCAAATTATTTGGTAGTTCCAAATAATTGTATACTCTCTCTCTCTCTCTCTCTCTCTCTAGTAGAGCAGGCGTAAATAACACATTTTTTCTTCTCGCATACGCGCGCGCGAAGCGTGTCGTAAACCCTGTAAACAAAGGACTTTCTGTAAGTTTCCTTTGTTCTTTTCTGTGTCTTTACTTAAACTGAAATATAGAGAAATTTAAAACGTAATAATAACTATTTTTTAATCAATAAAAGCAATGAGAAAAAAGCAAGAAAAGAAAGATTACGAACGACCCGAGTGTATCGTTCACGAAATGGAGACAGAAACATTCATCTGCACTTCTGTTTATCCTAATGCTCCACAGACAACTGAAAGCGACTGGGAGAAAGGCGAAGATGTAGACGGTGGAGTTATCGATTTCTAAGAAATAAAACACAGAGAGTTATAACTAAAGGAACAATAAAAAAAGACAATAATGAAAATCAATCGTTTTAAATCATTCTTCCTGCTACCTGCTTTATTCATGGGCATAACGCTTGCAGGCTGCAGCAACAGCGAGGACATCGTTGACGAACAGACACAAGAGGGTATGGGAAGTGTCTCTTTCACCATCAAGGAAAAGAATTACGAACCAGTCGAGGAGGTTGCAGGCACGCGTGCTGCAGCACCAGAGAAACCAGAGATACAAGACTTAGGTGACGGGTGGCTGGCTGAGGTAAGTCTTGTACCAGACACTACGCATGTCGTAGAACCTAAGGCAAAGACACGTGCCATCTACACGCCAACGCATTACACCATTCAGGCCTATCAAGGCGGCGTAAAGAAGGGCGAACTGAAGGGAACATTCAATGGGGCTAACTTTACACCTGATGCCGGACAAGGCAAGTCTATCATCCTGCCTCATGGCACTTACGACTTTGTCTGCTTCAACGACAAGGTTTCAGCTAACGGTACACAGTTTACCGTCAATCGCGCTGATGCAGGCACAGCCCGCTTCACAGTAAAGCGTGGGGTTGTCATTAACCAAGACCCTAAGCAGTTTGTTGATTTTGAAATGAAACACGCAGGGGCAAAGGTAATGGGAAATCTCGTTTTCGTAAACTGTAAAATGGAAGGGGTTATCACGGGCAATACCGGTTTTGGCTGGACTTCTGGTATAGCATATAAACCCGCTAAATCAGAAGAAGCCCTTAAATATACCGTAGAAACACTCCCTAACAAACTTCCAGAGACAATGGTTTATGATATGTCAACAGACAGCTATACATATCCTTTAATGGGACAAGATTCAAAGTCTTTTGATGTTGGAGGAAATGTACCAGGTATGGGTTCTGTTGGGGGTAAAACAAGTATACCGAACGATTATAATTATACAGGCTATTGGCTTCCAAATAGTGATTGTGCAAACCTTAAACTAACATTTACTTATGGTGAGCTTTATGGCAGAGACTTGGTTGGAAAGACAATTAAAGTACCTACTCATAAACTTGTAGAAGCCAACAAAAGATACATGATTTATGTCCAACTTTATATGGGCTATATGTATTTATATAGCGATGGTACTGCTGGACCTCGTTCTAAGAACCCGGGAAAGACGCCAATTGGTGTGGTAATTGACCCATATGACCGTCTTGCAGTTGCTCTAAACGATGCCCCTGCTCCATCTTGGGGCGTGCAATGGTCAAGTACAACGTCGCAAGCAAGTTCTGACGTTTGCTTGAATTATAAGCATCTGTTTGGTGGTTTATACGGCAGATGGGGAAAGACTGACGATTCGAACCGTTCTAACTCTTCTGCAATTCAACTTGCCCTAAATTACTATCAGACAGTAGGGTTTGGTAGTAACTCTTATGGTACATTTTTTAATCCCAGTATTTTTTGGTTTGTACCAACATTGAGGCAATTTTTAGATATGGGTGTAAACTTGGGGAGGCTCCCTTACCGAACGATGAACAAGGATTATTCTAGAGATTTTGAGTATTTAATACCAGCAAACGCTCCCGCAACTGGTTTCTCTGGAGCTAATCCAACTTTCCCCGCAATGGACATGACTCGCTTTAATAAGGCCTTTACAGATGTCGGCGGAACAGCTCCAACAGGAGTCTATTGGACTGACACTGAATGTCAAGATGGCTCAAGTTTTCAACAAGCGCAGATTTCTGTCAATAGTACAAGCTTTGGATTTCAATTGGGTGATAAAACAATCCCTGCCAAAGTAAGACCATTCATCAGATACTGATATTGAAAGTCAGCAGAAAGAAGCGGGTGTCAGGATACTTCCACTGGTGCTTTTGACACCCTCCTTTCTATCCTCTAATCGTTTATAAGAACAGAGATCTTGGCACACGAAATTAAAGTATCGGAGGACTTTAAGTTAAACTACAAGGGGACTTTAAGTTAAAGTGCAAGAGGACTTTAAGTTAAAGTGCAAGAGGACTTTAAGTTGAAGTGCAAGAGGACTTTAAGTTAAAGTATCAGAGCAAGGAAATGGAGGGAGGAAAAGAGACTAAAGAATCTTGAAAATCAATGGGGTGCAGCCCAGCGGTTGCACCCCATATTTTAAAACCTTAAATATCAAAAGTTATGATTTATTTCAAAGTAAAGGAGAATGTTCTCCGAGTTGGTCCTCGCAAAGGACAGAAAGCGTATAGCGCAGTGCCCAAAGCACCGAGTAAGTTTTCCGCTGCATGGCTGGTTGAGCGCATTGTCCGCGAGACTTCATTGAGTGAGGGCGACGTGCGTAATGTGCTTATCACGTTGAAGAACATCACTAAAGAGGTAGTTTCATTGGGTGGTTCGTTAGACCTTGGCGACATCTTCTCATTCCGCACGGTTATTAACTCGAAGATGGAAACTAACGAGAAGGATGTTTGTGCCGAGTCGTTGAAGAAACCGCATATTGTAGTGGCATGGAAGGAGCCAGTCCGTAAGGCATTGAAGGACATTCAGGTGGATGTGGATAACCCTGCCAGAAGGAAACAGAAAAGCCCCGACCCCGAGCCGAAAGAAAAAGAGAATAAGGAAGAGGGTGGACCAGTAGCTGGGTAAAAGCCTCCCCAAGCCCCTCCGAGGGAGGGGATGTCTTTGTTGGATATAGTTTGAAACAACTAGAGATATGTGAGCGGATTAAAGACATCCCCTCCCAAGAGGGGCTTGGGGAGGCTTTCTTTTTTTTACCACGGGAGCTTTTTTAGGTTGATTCAGGGTATCAATCGTTCTGTAATAAGACAACTCGATTTTATTAATTGTGAAATTAATGTCTTTCAAAACTAGTGTATTAATTTGGTTCTCTCGCTTCCGTGGTACGGCCTCACCCCCAGCCCCTCTCCTACAGAGAGGGGGCGCCTAACGGGGGTGAGGCTTTTGTGTGAGACAGAAGAACATGGGCTTTGGAGACAGAGTAACAAATGAACATAGGGTCATAGTAACATATTAAGGCTATATGTTCGTATGTTACTTTGTCTTTAGGACTCTGTTGATGCTGTTCTAAGGGTTTGTTTCCTTGCTTAAAGCAATTATGTTATTGTTATTCTGGCTCTAATTCCAATTAATTCCTTATCTTTGTAGCATAAATCAAATATATTACGCAATAACATTCATATATGCTTGTCCGTGTTGATAGAGGGCAGGCAGGAATCTAAACATTAAAAACCTACATGATTAAAAAGAAACTTTTAGTTACATTTGCAGTAGGGCTATGTGCCTTAACTGCGGCTCATGCGCAGGATAATGAGTTCGATTTAGGTAGTCAGCGTTCGGAGATTCAGTTGGTAAATCCCGTTCCTGGCAATCGAATTGACCATCACGGACTCGTTATTAACCCAACTCCTCGTTCGTTGAGGATGATGAATGGTGAGACAATCGACGTCAGTAATGGTGTTCAACTCATCAATCCTGTTACGAACAAGAAGGTAAAGAGCATTGATTATCAGCCCGACCTCAACTTCATTCCATTGGTTAAGAAGGGGCTACCTCTGCGTATCGAGTTAGTGAAAAATACTGCCCAATTCACAAAGGATATGGCTGGCGTAGCTGCAACTAATGGTGCTTACGTGTTGAAGATAACTAAGAATGGAATCAACATACAGGCTGAGAACGATCTAGGAATATACTATGCCATCCAGACCTTGCGCCAGATGATGGAGAGCCCAGCCGTTGAGATGGGTAAAAAACTACCTTGTTTGGAGATCACCGACAGTCCCGTATTCCCTTATCGTGGCGTTGTTGAGGGCTTTTATGGTACACCATGGTCACACGCTGTACGCCTTTCTTTGATTGATTTCTATGGCAAGTACAAGCTCAATACCTATATCTATGGTCCAAAGGACGACCCTTATCACAGCTCACCTAACTGGCGTTTGCCTTATCCCGAACGGGAGCAAAAGAACATCAAAGAGCTTGTTGACGCTTGTAAACGGAACCGTGTAGACTTCGTTTGGGCTATTCATCCAGGTAAGGATATCAAGTGGAACGAGGAAGATTATCAGAATCTTGTGCATAAGTTCGACCTTATGTATGCGGATGGTGTGCGTTCGTTCGCTATCTTCTTCGATGATATTGAGGGCGAAGGAACCAATCCTAACAAGCAAGTTGAGCTTTTAAACCGCTTGACTAAGGAGTTTGTAAAGGCAAAGGGCGACGTTTCCCCATTGATTATCTGCCCTACAGACTATTCCAAACTATGGGCAAAACCAGGGGAGGATGGTCCGTTGAGCATTTATGGAAAGACCCTTGATCCATCCGTGAGAGTGTTCTGGACAGGCGATGTAGTGTGCAGTGACGTTACAAAGAGCACCCTTGACTGGGTAAACAGCCGTATCAAACGACCCGCATTCTTCTGGTGGAACTATGCAGTTACCGACTATGTGCGCAATTTAATACTACAAGGTCCGGTTTACGGATTGGACACCTCGCTCACAGCTAATGATATGTGCGGCCTCGTCAGCAACCCAATGGAACACGGCGAAGCCTCTAAGTTGTCCTTATATAGCGTTGCCGACTACACGTGGAATCCGTCTGCTTATAATGCAATAGATAGTTGGGAACGTGGATTAGAGGTCATGATGCCACGCGCAAAGGCTGCTTATCGCACCTTCGCCATCCATTCTGCCGATACAGAAACAGGCTATCGTCGTGACGAATCATGGGAGACTGAACCCTTCCGATTGGCTGATTACTCCAAAGAAAAGCGTGATAAGCTCTATCAAGAGTTCCAACGTGTGGCAGAGGCACCAGCTACTATAGAGGCAGGATGCATCGATTCGCTATTGCTCAAAGAGTTGAAACCATGGCTTGTAGAGTTTGGTAAGCTCGGAGAAAGGGGCAAGAAGGCAATCGAACTCATGGATCTCTATCGTTCAGGTGACGCTGGAAAGTTCTGGAAAGCGTATGTGAATAGTGGTATGACTGCGGCAGATAAGCAGGCATACGAGGCTCATAAGTCGGGAACAATGAAGTTACAACCCTTCTACGAGCACGCTATGTCCGACCTAGGCGATGCTTTTTACGAGCAGCAATCAGGTCAGAAAGCATTTACCTTGCGTGGGATTGGCTCTTACAAAAGCCTTAGTACTACCCAAAGTAAATTGATGTTAGATGGTGACAGCACCACTTTCTACACCTCAGGAGAGAGCCAGAAGGCAGGAGACTGGATGGGTGTCGCCCTCCCAGAACCTATGTCTTTGCGTGAGATACACGTACTTCAAGGTAGAAACTCTAAGGATGATTGCGACTTCTACGACCATCTTGCGTTGGAGTATTCCGTTGATGGCAAGACATGGAAGCCGCTTTTGAGCGATATGCACAACCAGTATGACATCCAGTGGAAGTCTGATAGTCCTATTGAGGCACGCTTTATTCGTTTGCGTCGACTCGATTCTGATCGTAAGAACTGGGCTTCTATTCGTTCGTTCGTAGTCACTCCTGTGGGGGCTGCTGATACAGCAACTGATGCGCTCCAGTTGGCGTTCGACCATCGTCCAGAGACTTCTTTCCATAGCACAGGCAGCCTTTCTTTCGAGGTTCCGAGCGGCATTACGGCTTACACCTTCCTACTTTCATTGCCAACGAACGAGCCTGTTTGCTTGCGACAATACGACAAGCGCGGTCGCTTGAAGGCTGAGATAAAGACCAACGAGCCGTTCTTCACTGCTAAAGTTGATAAGAAGGTTACTCGCATGGAATTAGTTGGTAAGGCTGATGTCTACGAGATTATACCTAAGAAATAAGTTCATTTTTTATACGTTTTATCGCCCTTCTGCGGTAAAACTAAAGCCAAAAACAGGGATACACAAGCGTGTATCCCTGTTTTGTTAATGATCTTCTCCCTTGCTTAAAGCCTATCGTTCTCTATGAGTTCCGCACATTCCAGATTATTACAAAAGGCTTGTAATGGTTCTCCAAGTGCTTTGTAATGGTTCTCCAAAGCACTTGTAATAATCTGGAATGATGTTTTCTGTTATTTTAAAAACGTTCTTTGTCCAAAGAAAAGACGGGAGAGTCCGATCTTATCCATCACCCATGTGATGGCAAAAGAGCCCGTTATGGCAAAGAGAACACTTATGAGAAGGAACAACATGCCCGTTGGTTCTATCTTAATCAGTAGGTTTTGATAGTACTTGGCAAGCATGGTGAAGATGGGAGAAAATAGCAATAAGGGGAAGGTATTGCGCCCAACAAAGAGCATGATACGGCGTAATTGTGTTGGAATTCGTAGGCGATAGAGCCACAATAACGTACTGATTACGAGGTAGACGATGCACACACCGCCGTATGAAGCACGGTTGTAATTGTTGACATCGAGGCTAATTATGATCAAGAGAATGATGATCCACCATTGAGCTGGGAAACTTTTGCGAAAGTCTCCAACCCCTTGTCGGATGATGACACCGCCAAGGAAGTAGGCAGCATTAGCCACTGAGAGGAGTTGACAACCATGAGATAGGAGCCAAAGAAACAAGGTTAGGAGGATAGTTCGACCTATCCAGAGTTGTTGAGGCTGGCTAAGTGTGTTGATGAAGTTTGCTATCTTGCCCTTTTTAGAGCCTTCTCTCGGCTTTAAATCCACATTGGTTGTATCTGTACCACTTGTCTTGATAACTCGTCCTGACGGCGTTTTAAATGCCAAATAATAGGATAATCCACATAGAATTAACGTGTGTAAGTACCAATAAGGACCTATTGGATGTAGGAAGATATGGTCTAAGAGGATGGCAGGCGTTAGATGATTGATGTGTTCCCGAATGGGTAGGAGTGCCGCCATTAACGTGTAACTCGATTCCATAATGGCGTAAGGAATGAATATCCAAAGGAGCGTTTTGCCCAATGCCGACCATGATTTGCGCACGTTAAAGAGGTAACCAGAGACTAAGAGAAAGCCTGGCATGTGAAAAGTATATACATATTGCTTGGCAACGGGATAGGTGTTACCGATGTAAACAAGGTGGAATGCAATCATTAAAGTTATGAAAACGCATTTGAGGAAGTCGAGTTCTTCCACCCTGGGTTTGGCTTTGTGTAATTGAATTATCATTTGCGCAAAGTTATGAAAAAGGTTGAGAATGACAAAGAAGAGCGTCGGTTTTCCTGTAAGAGTGGGTTTTCTAGTGGTTTTATACGGTATGAAGAGAAGGGTAGTTGTTGCTTTGTTTGAGTCTAGATAAAAAGAAAGTGGATGTGTCGAAACCCTTGTTTTGACGCATCCACCTAATTTGTTTGTATGTGTTCAATAGACTTTATCGCCTATAGAAACGCATGAAATTTACTTTACTTGATATGCTCTTCCGAGTGAAGCATGTGCTCTGGAGAGAGAATCGCATCCAACTTCTCCTTAGAAAGAATATTGTGTTTGAGGACGAGATCATAAACAGAACCACCTGTTTCGAGGGCTTCCTTGGCAATCTTTGTGCTGTTCTTGTAACCGATGTAAGGGTTCAGAGCGGTTACAATACCTATAGAATGCTTCACCATCTCTAGGCATCTTTCCTTGTTCACTGTTATGCCATCGATGCACTTCTCACGTAGTGTGTCCATCGCATTAGGCAACCATGTGAGGTCTTCAATGAGGCATTCTGTGATGATAGGTTCCATGACATTCAACTGGAGCTGACCTGCTTCTGCTGCAATCATAATGGTTGTGTCGTTGCCAATCACCTTGAAGCAAGTTTGGTTAGTGACCTCTGGAATGACTGGATTCACCTTTCCTGGCATGATACTTGAGCCTGGAGCCATAGGTGGGAGATTGATCTCGTTTAATCCACAACGTGGACCAGAAGCAAGCAAGCGGAGGTCGTTGCAGATCTTAGATAACTTAACAGCTAGACGCTTCAAAGCGCTTGAGTAACTAACATAAGCACCAGTGTCTGGGGTTGCTTCTACCAAGTCTGAGCCAGCAACAAACTGATACCCGGTTAGCTCTGAGAGCTTTTCTGCACAGATCTTAGGGAATCCTGGGGCAGCGTTCAAGCCTGTTCCTATGGCAGTACCACCCATGTTGATCTCATGTAAAAGGGCTGCATTGCGGTTGAGATTAGCGACTTCCTCCTCTAGAGTGTTTGCGAAGGCGTTGAACTCCTGACCGCTAGTCATAGGCACAGCGTCCTGTAGTTGGGTGCGACCCATCTTGATGATGTTCTTAAACTCATTGCCTTTTTTGCGGAAGGCATTGATTAAGTGGTTCAGAGACTCAATCAGTTTACTATTGAGAAGGATGAGAGTTAGACGAATGGTAGTAGGGTAGACGTCATTAGTTGATTGACCACAATTAGCATGATCATTCGGTGCGCAGTATTGGAACTCGCCCTTCTTATGACCCATAACTTCGCATGCGCGGTTCGCAATCACTTCATTGGCATTCATGTTAACAGACGTTCCTGCACCACCTTGTACCATATCGGTAACGAAGTTCTCATGCAACTTTCCACCAATAATCTCTCGACATGCTTGAGCCATCGCATCAGCTACTTCGTTGCTAATCTCACCTAATTGTCGGTTCGTCTCAAGGGCTGCTAGCTTCACATAAGCTATTGCTGTGACATAGTCAGGATAGTCACACATGCGCTTGCGTGATATGTGATAGTTATTGATGGCACGCTGTGTTTGTACACCATAATACGCCTCTTCTGGTATTTGAAGTTCACCTAGAAGGTCACTCTCTATACGAAATTTCTTTTCTTCCATTGCTTAATTAATATTTTGTTTAGTATTATTTAGTATGCTTTGATACGATACATTAGTATGCTTTAATGCGATACATGAAACCGAGTTCAATGCGGTTTGTATTGTAGTTACTCAATCCGCTAAGTTCTGTAAAGCGTACCTTCTTACCTATATAAGCGAGGAACACACGTAGATCTTGGCTCTTGATAGGGTAGTATTCAACGCTTCCTACATAGCCATAACTCTTGCGGTAATCCTTCAAAGAAGGGATGTTTTTGGCGTTGACAGTCTCATACATGCCCTTAACCATTAGGTTCCAACGTGGTGCGAATTGCCAGTTTATTTTCGTAACAAAGGTGTTGTAATGCACACCGGCAGCCCACACGTTATTGCTATAGACGTTTGGACTGGCTGTTTGCATATCCTTTGAGGCGATACCAGAACGGTCGACTCCATCCGACGAACCCACATAATCGAAGTAACATTGTAGCTTCTCTAAGTTCAATCTCTGCCCAAGTATGACCATACGACTATACTTCTTACGTGCTTCCCCTTGTATTCCACATGCCCAGCGAGTCTGTAGTTTGTCACCAAAGAAGCTACCATTCCAGTTGACGATATAGGTTAATGGATGGCAGGAGGGCTTTAGCGGTTTCAGATTTAAGCCATTCCCATCCTCATACATGGCGTTTTCACCATAGATGTCAGCGAACTTATTGCTATGAGAGTTAGATACCTCAAAGGCAAACTCCTGCGTTGGAGTAGGGGTGTAAGCCACTGTCACACCAGCAACAAAGATGTCCATCTGTGAGAGGAAATCGGAGTATTGATAGATAAACAGCGGATTTTCATCATATTCGAAGCCTCCCCATATCTGCCCCATCTTACCTACTTCAACCCTCCAAGCGTCCGAAACCTTATAACCAAGCATCATTAAGTCGGTCGCTTTAGCAAAGTTATCCTCGCTGGTAGCACCATTCGACTTGTTTAAATGGTGTCGGAAGCGGTAGTAGAGTTGGTCTGTTAGATGACCTTTAACCTCTATTCTTAGTTGTCTGTTGGCAAAGTGTGAACTCCAATCTTTGCTTGCCTCTTGGTCAAGTTGCGCACTTGCAGCATAGTTGAAGTACACATTAAACTTGTCATTGGACTTCTTTAGCTTCACAACCTCCTCTGCTAATGATTTGAATTGGTCATCATTAGCACCGTAGCCAGTATTGTCTTGCGCTGTTGCTCCCAACGACAAAGCCAAGAGCAAGGTGCAAAATAAGGTCTTTTTCACGCTTCTTAGTTTCATTATTGATAGTTTCTTCTCCCACACGAGCACCTATGGAATAAGTGTCAAGGTAGATTTTAGTTCTGCAATTACTACTATTATAACCTTATCAGAACCATTGTTTTCTGCGTATAGAATTGTTTTCACAAATGTAGGAAAAATATCCATACATGCAGAGAAGAGGGTGAATAAAAGTCAAGGAATTAACAATCTTTAGTATCACAAAGTAATCTGTCGAAGCCAACAAGGCGTTTTTCCTATGGTAAAAGTTACATTATGACAGTCTGTCCTTCCGTTTCCTTGTGGAGAGATGAGGTTCGATGAATGGCATTCGGAGTGTTAATTCGTTACATGGATATGCCAATTCATTCCCTATAGAGTCGATAGACTCAATGAAAGCAGTTGGTTGATTCTTCGTTACTTAGCATGTAATAAGAATCTAAGGAAAATGACAAAATAATATTAAAAACCTATTCGTCTTCAGAAATAAATGCTACTTTTGCCCATAGTATGAGATTAATAAGAAAACTTTTCACGCTTTTGTCGCTGTTTGCCTTTGCTTCGGCTGCAATGGCACAAGACCATATTAACCCTGAAGATCGTGTTGTTGACATGAACTCTCCGACGTTTGTTCCGATGGTACACATCGGTAAAGCGAAGGTAGGAAGCGATAGTATTCAATACGTAAGGACAAGTAATGTGTATGTATTTCCGCCTATGGAGTTCAAAGATAAGGCTCAGGAAACGGCATATTATCGCTTGGTTTATAACATCAAGAAGGTTCTTCCTATTGCTAAAGAGTGTCATCAAATTATTCTCGAGACGGGTGCTTACCTCGAAACTATCCCTACAAAGAAGGAAAGAGATGCGCACATGAAGCGTGTGGAAAAGGAGATTTGGAATACATATAAGCCTCGCATGAAGAAGTTAACATTCACTCAAGGCAAGTTACTCATCAAACTCATTGACCGCGAATGTAACTCTACTTCCTACGAACTGGTGCAAGCTTTCCTTGGTCCTGTTCGTGCCGGTTTCTATCAAGCGTTCGCTTGGGCGTTTGGAAGTAGCCTAAAGAAGCGTTACGATCCACAAGGAGCTGATCGCCTTGTAGAGCGTATTGTACTGCAAGTTGAGGCTGGTCAATTATAGTGGCAAGCCTTAACTATTCCCCTGAATACACTTAGCTATACAGCAGAAGAGACTTATTAAATTTGAAAAATAGATTATTTTATTTTCGCTTTTAATCTATTAAGCTATCATTTTTAGTCTATTTTTATGTCTGATAAACGCTTTTTCCCACTTTACATCAGGTTCTTTTAGAAGGTAAGGGGAAGTTTCCTAGAGGATAGAAGTGGGTAGGGAGGGCTGTGCAAAGCATGATTTTGTGTCATGAAAAGTAGTCTTCTATCTTCTTGAGAACACCTTTTGCTAGGATAGAAGACCTCTGAAACTAAAGAAGGCTAGCGTCTTTGAGATGACTCAAAGAGCTAGCCTTATATGGAAAAAACTTCTTTCTCTTATTTAGTATATAGAACTTGAATGATGGTCTGACCCACTGCCTGCAGTGTATTCTTATCAATGTGTTCCATCGTATCATTGATGGTGTGCCACGTAGGACCAAAGCTGCTCTGTGCGCAATCAGGGTAGTATGGGATAATATCTATCGTTGGTATGCCTGCATTCTGGTTCACTGGAATATGGTCATCAGTAATCATTCCACCTGGAGAATCAGGGAAGTAAGAGCCAAAACCAGCTGACTTTGCTGCTGCCCACACCTTCTCAACAATGTTATTAGCGTATTGCTGCGACATTCCTTCACGATAGAACTGCGCACCTTCACCGCCTACCATGTCCAAGAGAATGCCATATTCGGGCTTAATCTTGCCTGGGAAGTGCAGAGAATAGTACTGCGCACCGAGTGCCCAGCTGTCTCCTGTGTCCTTGTAGTTGGTCTCCCACTGTGGAACTCCCCAATCCTCGGCATCGAAACAGACGAAGTCTACACCCATAGTAAACTTCTTATCTGCCTGTAACTGGCGTGCAATCTCAAGCATAACAGCAACTCCACTAGCGCCATCGTTGGCTGCCATGACTGGTTTACGGTGGTTGGTAGAGTCTGGATCATTGTCTGCCCAAGGTCTACTATCCCAGTGTGCGCAGAGAAGAACACGTTTCTTTGCCTGTGGGTTGAGCCTGGCTATGATGTTAGTAGACTTTAGAACTGTTCCGTCATAGCCCTTTAAGTCTGCCTTTTGTTCCTCAACTTCACATCCAAAACGCTTGAATTGCTCCACAATCCACTTGCCGCATTGCTCATGGGCAGTAGAGTTCATGGTGCGAGGACCGAACTCGCATTGCGCAGCAGTGTATGCGTAAGCAGAGTCGGAATTGAACTTTGGACCAATAGGATGCGCTGTTGTAGCAGTATCAGCATCCGATGTCGCATTGTTATTACTTGCTTTTCCTTTGCATCCATAGGCTACGCTCGTCAGAGTGAGGGCTAGGATGCACCCTAAAAGAATCCTTATTTTTGTTTTCATCATTGTTTATTGTAATCAAAAAAACTATCTTACACTCTGCACACGAGCCATGACACGCAGCCAGTTACCACCCCATATCTTCTCAATATCACGTTCGCTATACTTTCGACGCAATAGTTGTAAGGTGAAGTTAATCATCTCGCTGGCATCAGCTAAGCCCCTTATCGTACCATCACCATCGAAGTCGGTGCCTATTCCTACATGGTCAATACCCATGATATCAATGGCATGTTCGAGGTGAGCAATAGCGTCCATAATGGTTGCCTCACCGTCCTTCTTGAGGAATCCATGATACATAGTTATATGTGCAACACCGCCCTTCTTTGCCAGAGCACGCATCTGATCGTCAGTGAGGTTACGGGGAACGTCGCATAGAGCCTTGCTATTGGAATGACTGCAGACAATCGGCTGTGTACTGATGTCAAGAGCGTCATAAAAGCTCTTCTCACCCCCATGACTCAAGTCGACCATGATACCATTTCGATTCATCTCTCTTATGACTTCCTCACCAAACTTACTAACTCCTCCATGCGTATTACAGCCTCGTGCCGAGTCACAAATATCGTTATCTCCGTTGTGACAAAGCGTGATGTAAACCACACCTCGTTGTGCGAAGTGCTTGATGTTCTCGATCTTATGCTCCAAAGCTAAGCCATTCTCTATGGCAAACATAATACTCTTGCGCCCCTTGCGCTTGTCTTCGTAGAGGTCGGAAGGAGTACGAGCTATACTGATGTAACGCTGGTTCTGCTTCACAATCTCCTCTATCTTGTCGAAGATGAGATCGGCATATACCGCTGGAGAAAGATGGTCGAGAGCCTTAGAGAGAGTAGGGTTGTAATGCTTCAATCCAGCGACATCAATCTTAGAAGAGAAGCTCTCTCCAATCTTTGGTTGTGGCAGATAAGCAGCCATCGTTACGGCATCTTGATGTCCTTCTGTCATCTTATGAAGGTCGTAGAGAATGCGTGGGTCGCGTTGATCGAACCGCACTCCTTGAGGGAAGAACATCGGTGTGTCGCAGTGCGTGTCGAGGGTTAGTACACGCTTATGAAGCTGCTTGGCGATATAGAAGTTGTTAGCTTGTGTGACCAACCAAAGGAATAGTTTGCCTCCATCCTCACCCAAACACTCAGGGTGCCACTGCACTCCCATGATGGGTTTAAACTCTGTGCTCTCCATTGCCTCGATAACTCCATCAGGTGCAACAGCCGTTACTCGAAAGCGTTTACCGGGTGTTTTGACAGCTTGATGATGGAAGGAATTGACGTAGATGCGCTCTTCCTTGTAGAGAGCATAGAGTATTGATGACTTGTTAATCGTAACGCTATGCGTCCTCTCACTGCGTTCTGCGTCTTGAGAATGCTTGATGGTTGCAGCATGGAAGGTTGTGATTGTTTTATCCTTAGCTAATTTCTTCTCAACAGTAGCATCTGTTCTGATATAATCCTCATAGATATCCTGTTGTACAGAACCACCCAAGGCAGCAGCAAGTGTTTGTATTCCTCGACAGATACCCAGCATAGGTATCTGGCGATTGAAGGCTAATCTGGTAAGCATGAGTTCGGCTTGATCACGCTCAGCATTGATACCATGGAGATGAGTAGAGGGCTCTTCACCTACCCAAAGTGGGTTAATATCAGCACCACCAGTCAATAGTAGTCCATCAAGATGGTCTAGTGTGTTGACAAGAACATCCTTATCAGCGACTGGCGGGATGAGTATTGGAATGCCACCAGCGGTTACTACTTGTTTATAATAGACGTCTCTTAATGTGGCATCACGCTCTGTAAAGTTGGTCGTGATACCTATTATCGGCAGACGCTTTGCCTCGGGGTAAGTCGCATACACCTTGTCAAGATGCGACTGAAGGTCGTATTTCATCTTTCCGCTCTATGTTCTATAATTCGTTATATCGTTGTTATCAAGTCTAAAGCAGGCTTATAGTTCTTCTGTAATTGGTATTTCACGCTTGATACTCTGCTCTAATGAGATGAGAGTCTCCGTTGATACAACCCCTGGAATGCCCTGTAGTTGGTTGTTAAGGAGGTCCATTAATTGCTCATTATCACGTGCATATAGCTTTAAAAGGATGGTATATGGACCAGTTGTGAAGTGACATTCCACCACCTCGGGGATGGCACTAAGACGCTCAACTACCTTTTTATACATAGAACCACGTTCTAGGTTGAGCCCGATGTAAGTACAAGTTGTATAGCCCAAGCTCTTTGGGTTGACATCAAAACCACTCCCCGTGATAGCTCCATTCTCGATGAGGTGTTGTACACGTTGATGTATTGCAGCACGCGAAACACCGCATTGTGCGGCTACATCTTTGAATGGCATACGTGCATTCTGCGATAGAATGCTTAAGATCTTCTTGTCTAATCGATCTACTTTCTCCATCTCTTTCTATTGATATACTTGATTTGTTATGTTGTTGAAAACGCTTATTTGAAGTAGAGCAAAAGTAGATAATAATTATTGAATAGGCAACAAAATGACAAACAAAATGCACCTCTTGGGTGCATTTTGTCTATATAGAAGCTAATAGTAAGGTTTTTCTTCGTCCATTAGCTTACGTTTGTTTAATTCAATAAAAGCGATCAGTCTATTTATTTGCCTGCTTTTGTTGTATTCTTCTTAGCTGGCTTTACAGCCTTCTTAGCTTCTGTCTCCTTAGAGGGAGTCGGCTGTGAAGCTTTTACCACATGCACTCCATCAATGTCTTTAAGCTCCAATGTGAAGATAAGAGTTGAATAAGGAGCGATGTCGCGACCTGCTCCACGCTCACCATAAGCCAAGTTGTAAGGGATAAAGATTTCCCACTTAGAACCTACGGGCATAAGTTGTAAAGCCTCAGTCCAGCCCTTGATGAGCCCACCAACGTTGAAGGTGTCGAACTCGCTACCATGTCTTGCAGTTGAATCGAATACCTTTCCGTCGATAGTCTTGCCTTCATAGATTACCTGAACATCGTCAGTAGCCTTTGGAATGGCGCCTGTACCCTTCTTAATAATGCGATATTGCAAGCCACTTGGGAGCGTTACGACCCCTTCTTTAGCCTTATTTTCAGCCATGAAAGCCTCGTTCTTTGCTTTGTTCTCAGCCGCTTTAGCCTTTGCTTCAGCCTCTTTTTGCTGTTTGATAGCCATTTCTTTTGCTTCAAAGAGCTTTGCTGCAGTTGTTGATGACATCATTGTCGTGTCCTTGGACATAGCTGCTACGATTCCACTATATAGTATCTCTGTGTTAACTGGGCTCTTTGACTCTTCGAATTGACTAACCATATTCGGGAGCAAACGGCTTTCTATCTGGCGACTAACGGCTATTCCTACTCCATAAGCAGCGAAGTTCGCATCCTTGCGTTTGCTGATTCCTTCCTTCAAGCCCCTGATGAAGTCGGGCATTAACTCCTTTGTTATACCGAATTGTTGCTCAAGATAGGCGTCTAAGCCGTTTGACATGGTCATACCTGTTGCGTAACTCAATGAATCGGCAGCACTCTTCAATACGATAGGTGCCGTCTTGCAAGCCTCTGAACACTCTGTTGTAGCTTTGTTCTTCTTATCTTTTTTCTTACTCTGAGCGCTTGCTGTGTTAAAAGCTGAGCCTGCCGCAATAAGCAGAGCCAGCATGATTACTTTCTTCATAACCAATATTTGTTTAATTAAAGATGTTTCCCTCTCCAATAGACGTTGCTTGATTGGACTCGTGTTTCCAACTGATTATACACGTCTGTATAACTGATTATACTCGTGTGTATAATTGATTATACTAGTGTGTATAATTCCCTATTCTATAAGAGATGATTGTTTACTTAAAAGGAGATGATTGAAAGAAGGTCAGGCTATGCACCTGACCCTCCTTATTTATTATCTTAAGATGTCTTGGAATTACTTTGCTGGCTTACCGCTAACCTGCTCTGGCATACCAGCAGGCATACCTGGCTGACCTTGTGGAGCCTTCTCAATACCCAACAACTCAACAGTGAACACAAGTGTTGAGAATGGTTTGATGTCTGGGCTAGGCTGTTGCGCACCATAAGCAGCACTATAAGGGATTGTAATCTCCCACTTAGAACCAACTGGCATAGTGGTCAATGCAGCTGTAAAACCAGGTATTACACCACCTACAGGCATAGTTGCATCATTACGTTGATCAAATACCTTGCCCTCGATAGTCTTACCAACATAGTTGATTTTCACTACATCAGAAGCCTTTGGAACAGCGCCATTTCCAGCCTTAAGTTCTTTAATCTGTACACCCTGCGCAATGGTCTTTACGCCTGGTTTCTTTGCATTAGCAGCCATGTAAGCATCGCTCTTCTTCTTGTTAGGACCATATGTCTTCTCAGCGTTCTTCATCTGAATTGCCTTTGAAGTAGTCTGCTCTATGTTACGAGCCTGCTCAACTGTCATCTTCTGATTCTTGCCCTTTGCACTTGCAGCAAAGCCTGCCAAGAAGTTCTTCAGAGAGATAGTCTTGGTTGAATCATCACCAAAGATCTGGCGGTTAATCTGCTGTTTAATGACCATATTCATCTGCTGTCCAACACCGATACCAGCGTTATAAGCAGCCTTCTTCTTGTCGTCTGCACCCTGAACACCATCATTCATACCCTTGATGAACTCGTCGATGTAAGCGGTATCAATCTGCATCTGCTGTAGATACTGTTTAACACTTTGACCCTGATCTACGCCGAATGCGTAGCTTAAAGAGTCTACATCAGACTTCAAATCCTCCTTAGGAGCAGAGTTGCCACAGGCTGTGAAGCCTACAGCTGCCATAGCCATTGCGGCTAAAAGATAAACTTTCTTCATTTATTTTATTGTTTAATTTTTAGGCATTAATACATGTTCTGTAGGGCTATCATAAGTTATTAAGAGTACTTATAACGCCCTAGCAGATATTAATTTATAATACTTTGAGTAATTCAACATCGAATACAAGGGCTGCAAATGGTGGTATCTGTGCACCTGCGCCACGCTCTCCATAAGCGAGATTGTAAGGTATGAAGAAGCGATACTTAGCCCCTTCCGACATCAACTGTACGCCTTCTGTCCATCCAGCAATGACTTGGTTGAGTCCAAAAGTGGCTGGTTCGTTACGTTGATAGGAGCTATCAAAGATCGTCCCATCGATAAGTGTACCCTCATAGTGGCACTTCACCTGGTCAGTTGCGCTTGGTTTCTTACCGTTACCCTCCTTTAGTACTTGGTACTGAAGACCTGAAGGCAATACAACCACGCCCTCTTTCTTTGCGTTATCAGCCAAGAATGACTCACCAGCAGCCTTTGCTACCTTTCCAGCCTCAGCCGCCGCAGCACGTTGCTTTTCCTCTTGTTCCTGGAAGAAAGCCTGTACTAAGGATTGTGCCTCAGCGTTATTAACCTTCAAAGGAGTGCCTGATATTACATCTTTAACAGCCTGTGCGAAATCGTCGATATTTAATCCCTTCGCTCCCATACCAGCGAGTTGGGAACCGATACCGATGCCCAGTGCATAGCTTAATTTATCCATTTTAGTTCTTGAAGTTATTTATTATTAATGTGCAAAGATACTATTTTTTAAGGTATTGAATCACATTAATCGAATTAAAATAACTAAATTTGTGGAATAGAAACAAATGTAAGGTCGTATGAAGAAAGTAGTATTCTTAACGGGTGCAGGTATGTCTGTCGAAAGCGGCTTCAAGACTTTTCGTGGTAACGATGGGCTTTGGGAAGATTATCCCGTTGAGCAAGTAGCCTCACACGAAGGCTGGGAAGCAAACCCAACATTGGTTAACAACTTCTATAATAAGCTCCGAAGGAAACTTTACACAGCATTGCCTAATAAGGGGCATCAGCTGATTAAGGAACTAGAAAAGGCTTACGATGTGGTTGTTATCACGCAGAATGTGGATAATCTACACGAGAAGGCAGGGTCGAAGAAGGTTATTCATTTGCATGGCGAACTATCTAAGGTGTGCTCAAGTAACGACCCTTATGACTCGAGATATATAAGAGAGTTGCCCCCAGAGGATTGTGAGGTAGCCCCTGGAACACTGGCTGGTGATGGCTCTCTGGAGCGTCCTTTCATTGTCTTCTTTGGTGAGGCTGTACCCATGATAGAGCCTGCTATGGAGGAAGCTGCACAAGCAGATGTGTTCGTCATCATCGGTACTTCGCTGAATGTCTACCCTGCGGCAGGGCTCGTGAGATATGTTCGTCCAGGTGTCCCCATCTATCTCATCGACCCTGATAACGCCCCTGCTGGGAGTGCTGGACACGTCATTCACATTCAAAAGGGGGCTAGTGAAGGAATGGAAGAATTAATAAAGTTATTATAAAAGAACATCCACATTCATTGCTGCTACTCGATGAGTTTCGAAGGAGATGTGGCTTGGATGTGTAATAAAAGAGTATGAAAAGACTATTATCATTAGTTATTATTGCGTTGATGGCATTGCCTATTATGGCGCAGAAGAACGTTTATAAGTTCAGTGTAAAGGATGGCAATGAGAAGACCATCAAGTTGAAAGAGTACAAAGGAAAGGTGTTACTCATTGTAAACACAGCCACAAAGTGCGGCTTCACACCGCAATATGAGGCGTTACAAAAGCTCTATGACACTTATAAAGATCGTGGTTTTGTCATCTTAGACTTCCCTTGTAACCAGTTTGGAGCACAAGCACCTGGATCGCTCAAGGACATCCACTCTTTCTGTACGGGTACTTATGGCATTACGTTCCCACAGTTTGCTAAGATCATAGTAAATGGTAAGAGCGAGTCTCCCTTGTACACTTACCTTAAGGCGCAACAGCCTTTTAAGGGTTTTGATACGACCACTCAGATTGGTAAATACCTAGATGAAAAGTTTAAAGCAGACAATCCTAACTATACAAAAGACCCTAGTATCAAGTGGAACTTCACGAAGTTCCTCGTTGATAGAGACGGTCACGTCATAGATCGGTTTGAGCCTACTGCGGATATGAAGGACGTTGAGGCGGGTGTCAAAGCGGCTTTGAAGCTGTAAAAGAAAGCCCCACCCAACCTCCCCAAAAGGGGAGGAGTGCCTAACGGAAGTCGGTTGGGGTATATAGAGGGAAAGGGTAGTTAGCGTGTAACGAAGTTGTGCTTCGTAAGCAAGAACGATAAGAACGAAAACAAAGAAACGCTCTTCTCCATCCGAGAAGGGCGTTTCTTTGACATGAAGAGAGGCTTTCTTTACATCAAAGAAAGCCTCTCTTCATATCCTATTATAATCTTCTCAATTTGAGATGTATGCCATATTCAATCTAAATCGTCGTTGGTGTCTGTTCCTTATGCGCCTTACGTTTCACCTTAAACTTATCGAATCCCTTACCGAAAACGCCCATTACTTGACTCTGTGTAACGAATGCGTCAGGGTCAATCTCATCTATCATACGATAAACGTAAGAGGCTTCTCGCTGGCGTGTAACCACGATCACTACTTTCAGGTCATGCCCCGTATAATACCCCTTAGCGTCAATAATGGTGCTGGTGCGGTGAGGTTGGTCTTGAGATATCATATCGCATATTTCCTTATAACGCTCAGAAATAATCAAGAACTGCACTGATCTGCGACTTGAATTGATGACTTGATCAAGTACGAAGGACGTTATAATGAGGTTTACATAGCCATAAATCACTTGCTCCCAACTGTGAAGAACGACGTAACTACCTGTTACGATCGTCATATCAACCAATAGGATGACCCGACCTAACGATATATCGCGATACTTGTTGACGATAGCTGCAACGATATCGGAGCCACCTGAACTTCCATTATACGATAGTCCGAAAGCAAGACCAACGCCACAAAAGACTGCTCCGATGATTGCTGACATGAAAGGTTGCCCATGCAAGAGCATTGGATGAGGGAAGGCTTGGCTCAAGACATTCACTAGGATGGTAAGAACTACTACACCATAAATGGTGCGAATACAGAACTTTAAGCCGAGAACCTTTAGTGCCACAGCTAGTAAAATAGCGTTCAGACAGAAGTAAGTCCAGCTTACTGGGATTCCATTTCCCCAATAGATGATAGATGCAAAACCTGCTACACCACCATTGCCAATGTGGTTGGGCAATAGAAAGATAGTCCAACCGATTGCGTAAAAGAGCATTCCTGCGGCTATCATGATGTAGTCGAGGATCTCACGATAAAGTAGTTTCTTATTCATTCTGTTGATCATACGTATAAGGATAAAGCGTTAGTTCATGTTGCAAATTTAGATAAATTTTCCGAAACAAAGCATCTGCACGGAAAAAATACACTACCTTTGCAGAAAATAAATAGCACTTGTAAAGAGCATAGGTCATATATCCAATTTGATAAAGAGTATATAACTGGAATCTTACAAACACTCAATAGATATTGAACGAGCCGTTTTGTCCCTACATAAGGATGTTTGACACGTTCGCAAGTACTCTTTTTTTCTAAAATAGAAAGATAACATGTCGGAAGATTTTGATATACATGAAGAGAGGCTCTCATCGGCTGAGAAAGACTTTGAGAACGCTCTCCGCCCATTGAAATTCGATGACTTTAGTGGACAGCAGAAGGTTGTTGAGAACCTTCGAGTGTTCGTTGAAGCAGCGAAGTACAGGGGAGAACCACTCGATCATACGCTCTTGCATGGTCCACCAGGACTGGGTAAGACGACGTTGAGTAATATCATTGCAAACGAGTTAGGCGTTGGCTTTAAGATAACTTCTGGTCCAGTGCTTGATAAACCAGGTGATTTGGCTGGTATTCTGACGTCATTAGAACCCAACGACGTGCTCTTTATTGATGAAATTCATCGTCTTTCGCCTGTCGTTGAAGAGTATTTATACTCTGCAATGGAGGACTATCGCATCGATATAATGATTGATAAGGGTCCTTCTGCACGTTCCATACAGATTGATCTGAACCCTTTTACACTCGTCGGAGCCACTACTCGCAGTGGACTTCTTACTGCTCCGCTTCGCGCGAGGTTTGGTATTAACCTGCATTTAGAGTATTATGACCCCGAAACAATACAACGTATTATCAAGAGATCGGCGTATCTTTTGAAGGTTCCAATCGTTGATGAGGCAGCTGTTGAGATTTCTCGACGTTCGCGTGGGACGCCTCGTATCTGTAACTCATTGCTTCGGCGTGTGAGAGATTTCGCTCAAGTGAAGGGCAATGGAACGATAACTCCAGAAATAGCAATGATGTCCTTGCAGTCATTAAACATTGATCAATATGGCTTAGATGAGATAGATAACAAGATACTACTTACCATTATTGACAAGTTCAGAGGTGGTCCTGTTGGCGTATCAACCATTGCTACTGCCATAGGTGAGGATGCCGGAACGGTTGAGGAGGTGTACGAACCATTCTTGATTATGGAAGGTTTCATCAAGAGAACACCACGTGGGCGTGTTGCAACTCAGCTTGCTTATGACCATTTAGGGCGCAACTCTTTTCATGACAACCCGCTCCAGCCTGGATTATTCGACCAATAAGAAAGTTGTTATCTATTTGGTTTTCTAATGGAAATAAACTATATTTGCGGTAGAAACAAGGAGGTAAACATGAATAGAACAATAAGTATTCCTGCTGCTGATAATGCTCTTTTGGAGATGTTGGCACAGAAGATTAGGTGGGAGATAATAGATGAATAAAGGACTCTTTGTTGGTAGTTTTGATCCATTTACTATTGGGCACGACTCTATTGTACGCCGTGCTTTACCGCTCTTCGACCATATTATCATTGGTGTTGGGGTGAATGAGCGGAAGAAGTGTATGTTGGATGCAGAAGAGCGAGTGAACCGTATCAAGCGTCTCTATGCTGATGAGCCAAAGATAGAAGTAAAAGCATATAGCGACTTAACCATCGATTTCGCTCGTAGAGAGCAAGCGACATATATTATAAAAGGTGTTCGCAGTGTGAAAGACTTCGAATATGAACTGGAGCAAGCTGATGTGAATAGATTATTGTCAGGCGTTGAAACCATCTTTCTCTATGCTGAACCGCAGCTGTCAAGCATTAGTTCTAGTATGGTGAGAGAGCTTCAACACTTTGGTAGAGATATATCGGAGTTCCTTCCAAAGGGGTATTAACAAGAATAGAAAAACAACTGAAGCAAATGATTACATATAGTGCAGAAGGCGTAAAGATGCCTAAAATCAGGAAACGTGATACTTCTCGTTGGATTAAAGCAGTCGCTGCTACCTACGGAAGGAAGGTCGGAGAAATAGGTTATATGTTTGTTGATGATGAGAAGATACTCGAAGTAAACAATGACTACTTGGGGCATGATTATTATACGGATGTTATTACCTTCGACTATGATGAGGGTGATGTACTCAATGGCGATCTTGTAATTTCACTCGATACAGTGCGTTCCAATGCTGAACTATTTGGTAAGTTGTATGAAGAAGAGCTGTTTCGTGTTATCATACATGGCATACTTCATCTCTGTGGAATCAATGACAAAGGACCAGGCGAACGTGAGATAATGGAAGAGAACGAGAATAAGGCACTTGCATTGTTACGTCAGATGGAATCCGAAGAAGGTGTTTCGTTTATAAGATAAGGTTCTGTTTCTGGAGGGTGATACACCTTATTAATATAGCGCATACACGATAAAAGGGGAAAAGGATAATGCTTATTGAGCAAGTCCTTTTCCCCTTTTATAGAATAGGAGAATCTTACTTCACTCCTTATTCTTTATCACTTGCGAGTTTAACAGCCTTATTCACAATGTCACTCTGTTCATTCCAAACACGGTAGTATTCGTTCATATCCCATAGGTCACGTGCCACAAGTGCTTTTAATTGAACCTTGATATAAGGCATGGTAGCTGTTAATTCTGCTTTATCCTTTGGTTCCACCTTCTCTTTCTTGCCCTCTGCTATGATCGTGTCAAGCAATGATTGTGGCACTACGTAATTCTTATTGAAGGTGTCAAATGACTTATAAAGGTCTTTCAACGTTGTTCTGTTTGCATCAACATACTTCAGATAAGCATTCATAATGATGTTCTTAGCAGCCAAGAGACGATGATATTTCGTGTATTTAGTTGTATCTAAAGGCACGAAGTAATCGGGCATAATACCGCCGCCACCATATACTACTCGATGGTTGCGAAGCGTGTAGAACTTCTGAGAAGTATCAAAGTGAATACTATCAGGATTGGTTAGTTCACCATGTTTCAGGCGTTTCTCAAGATCCATCTCATAGTCTTTCAAGTCGCCTTTCTTGTATGGTTTCTGAATACAACGACCGCTTGGTGTATAATAATGAGCGATAGTCAAGCGCATCATACTACCATCAGGGAAGTCGAACGGACGCTGAACAAGCCCCTTGCCAAAGGTTCTGCGCCCAACAACTGTGCCTCGGTCATTGTCTTGAATAGCCCCTGTAACAATCTCTGCAGCCGATGCTGTGAACTCATTCACAAGTACATAAACGCGCATCTTTTGTAGTCTTCCATTGCCAATAGCCTTGTAGTTCTGGCGTCGCACATTGCGTCCTTCGGTATAGACAATCATCTCGTTATCCTTTAGGAACTCATTGGCAATCTGTACGGCAGCCTGAAGATAACCGCCACCATTGTCTTGTAAGTCGAGTATCAGGCTCTTCATACCTTGCTTCTCAAGCCCCCTTACGGCATCCATGAACTCCTCGTGAGTCTTCATACCAAAGCTCTCTAAGCAGATGTAACCCACAGTTGGGCGAATCATATAGGCTGCGTTGAGTGTATGGACTGGTATCTTGTCACGCGTGACGACGAATGTTAGGATATTATTTACGCCACGACGCACAATACCCAACTTCACCTTCGTACCCTTCTTACCACGTAGCATCTTCATGATGTCGATACGTGGCATCTTTACTCCAGCTATTGTAGAGTCGTTCACACTGACGATACGGTCGCCCGCAAGGATTCCCACCTTCTGAGAAGGGCCATTCACGATGGGTTGAATCACCACTAACGTGTCCTCAATCATGTTAAATTGGATGCCAATACCCTCGAAGTCGCCCTGTAAAGGCTCATTCATTGCCTTCGTTTCCTTAGCATCTGTATAAGTGGAGTGCGGGTCTAAGCCCTTTAACATTCCTCTTATGGCATCTTCCGAGAGCTTCTGTTCATTCACAGAATCCACATAGAAGTTAGTGATAGCCATCTCTGCTATCTGCAACTTACGCAAGGGTGAGTCGCTCTTAAGCTGCGCTGACAATGGTAAAAAGCTAAAGAAGCAAAGGAGTGAAAGATAGATATACCTTTTCATAGACTATTATTGTAAATTAATGAAATTCTATTTCGTTGAAAGAAAACGCAAGGGAATAGTGTTCGAGTCCCTGCACTTGTCTTTCTATCTTGTTGTTGTTATGATTTGTTGTTGCTTATTTAATAGCATGTTCATGAGGATTGCAGAGCAAGTAGACGGCTTATTCTAATAGAACTAACGTCTCCTTTAAGAGAACACTCGACTGATTTGGAAAATTAGTCGAGTGTTTTAAAAAATCAGTCGACTGATTTGAAAGCTCCTATCGACTATGCTTTAGAACCGAGAAGAAAGTAAGTTAGCTTTATGACAAAGCCCTCCTTTACATCTCCCCTTGCTCTTCAGGCAAGTCCTCTTCGATAACGAGGTTATCAATGATGAAGTTTTGACGCTCCATAGTGTTCTTTCCCATATAGTACTCAAGCAACTTTGCAACTTGATCATTCTTATGGAGTGTGACCTGCTCAAGGCGCATGTCGGGTCCTATAAAGTGTGCGAACTCATCAGGGGAAATCTCTCCAAGACCTTTGAATCGTGTTATCTCTGGTTCTGGGCCTAGCTCGTTGATAGCTGCCACACGCTCCTCTTCAGAGTAGCAGTAGCGTGTGATAAAGTCGTTCTTCTTCTCTCCTTTCGCACGACGGGCGTCGGCATCAGCAATAACCTGCTTGTCCTTGATTTTTGTTCGACGGTTGCGAACACGGAAGAGGGGCGTCTGAAGGACATATACATGCCCTTTCTTTATTAGCTCAGGGAAGAACTGAAGGAAGAAAGTGATTATCAGTAAGCGAATGTGCATACCGTCGACATCGGCATCCGTAGCCACTATCACCTTATTATATCGGAGTGAATCGAGTCCGTCCTCAATATCGAGTGCAGCCTGAAGAAGGTTGAACTCCTCATTCTCATACACTACCTTCTTCGTCAGACCGAAGCAGTTAAGCGGCTTACCACGCAATGAGAAGACAGCTTGTGTGTTGACATCACGACTCTTAGTGATACTTCCGCTGGCCGAATCACCCTCTGTTATAAAGATAGAACTCTCCTCCTTTCGATCGTTCTTCACGTCACAATAGTGTACACGACAGTCACGTAACTTACGGTTATGGAGGTTGGCTTTCTTCGCTCTCTCGCGTGCCAGCTTCGTTACACCAGCCATTGCCTTACGTTCCCGTTCGGTTTCTTTGATCTTACTCTCCAATATGTCGGTGAAATCCTCCTTGTGTATGTGAAGGTAATTATCGACATTTGTCTTAATAAAGTCGCCTACGTACTTATTAATAGTTTCTCCATCGGGAGCCATAAGGGTTGAACCTAACTTGATCTTAGTCTGTGATTCAAACACAGGTTCCTCAACGTTTACAGCGATAGCAGCCACTAATCCGTTACGAATGTCACCATATTCATACTTGCCGAAGAACTCTTTAATGGTCTTGGCAATATGCTCTTTGAATGCAGTTTGATGTGTTCCGCCCTGCGTTGTATGCTGACCATTCACGAAGGAGTAGTACTCCTCGCCATATTGATTGGTGTGTGTGAAAGCTATCTCAATATCCTCTCCCTTCATGTGAACGATAGGATACAATGGATCTCCCGTCATGTTATCCGTCAGCAAGTCCTTTAGTCCATGCCTACTCAATATGCGTCTACCATTGTACATGATGGTTAGCCCCGTATTAAGATATGTGTAATTGCGGAGCATCTCCTCGACTATGTCATCATGGAAAGAGTAGTTTTTGAATAGCGTGTTATCAGGTTCAAAGTAGATGTAAGTACCACTCTCATCGTTAGTCTTCTTTGTTTTATCACTTTGAAGATTACCTTTTTCAAACGAGAGCGCACGTACCTTACCCTCACGGAAGCTCTTCACCTCGAAGTGCGAACTAAGTGCATTAACAGCCTTGACACCGACTCCGTTCAATCCGACACTCTTCTTGAATGCCTTAGAGTCGTACTTACCACCCGTATTCAACACTGATACCGCCTCTACGAGCTTTCCCTGTGGAATACCACGACCATAGTCACGCACACTAACACGCAGGTTGTCCTCGATATCTATCTCTATTCTATCGCCCGCATTCATCTTAAATTCATCGATAGAGTTGTCTATGACTTCCTTTAAAAGCACATAGATACCATCCTCGGGCAACTTTCCATCACCTAAACGACCGATGTACATGCCCGGACGGGTACGCACATGTTCCATATCCGATAGGTGTCGGATGTTGTCATCGGTGTATTCTACGGGTTTAACTAATTCGTCCATAAATATTAAAAGCTCACTTTCAATCCCTCTCAGAACGGAGAGAAGAGTTGTATGTTACCATGTGTGAGCAAAGGAACATACACTCTTTTGTCAGATAGAAGCTACTTAATTATTCTAAAATTAATGTATTACTAAACAATAACTGTTATACCGAGACGAAAGGACAGAATATCGAATTATTCATTTCCCTCTGCCCTTGTAACAGGTGCGAGGGTAAGACTTCTTCTATAGCAACGCCTCTTCTTATGGTTAATAGGGTCTAGTGGTCCCCACTGACTCTGCACTCCTTCGTTACTCTCCATCTCTACTTGCGTCTCACCCCACTTGAATCCGTAGTCGACGTAACGTGGGATAAGGTCTGCAAAGAGCAGTGCATTGGCTCCTTTAGACCTATACTCGGGTAGAAAACCCATCAAGAGAAGATCCACACCATCGGTCTTATGGAACTTAATAGCACGTAGTAAGTGCCACCAACCAAATGGGAACAGACGTCCGCGACGGCACTTTTGAAGTGCATGACTCAACGATGGGATTGTAATTCCTAGTCCGGCGAGTTGGTTGTCTTTGTTTCCATCCTCAATAACAGTGACGAGGTTGAGGTCAGCGAATGGGAAGTACATCTTGACATATTGGTCAATTTGACGATCAGTAAGCTCCGAGAACCCATAAAGATCACTGTATGTGAGATTGATGAGGTCGAAGAGTTTCTTGCCATAACCGCCTTGGAAGATGTCTTTCTTCGTCAGTTTGCGCACGTGGAGATTGTATCTTTTCTCCACCATCTCGGCTATCTTCGTATATTTCTCAGGTGATTTCTCTGGCACCACGAGGTAGTATTCAACGTAATCGTTGTCCTTCTCCCATCCACCGAGCTTCTCCATGTGTTGTGGATAATACTCATAATTATAGATGGTTGCCATTGTTCCCAGCTTATCGAAGCCCCAGGTCAACATTCCTTCAGGATCCATATCGGTGAAGCCAAGCGGTCCAACGATGTCATCCATACCTTTCTTTCGACCATACTCCTCAACAGCTTCAAACAAAGCACGCGATACTTCAATATCATCAATGAAGTCAATCCAACCAAAGCGAACGTCCTTCTTCTTCCATTTCTCGTTTGCTTTATGGTTGATGATAGCAGCCACACGACCAACAATCTTCCCTTCTTTTAAGGCAAGATAATACTCTGCTTCGCAAAAGTCAAAGGCAGCGTTCTTGTTTTTTGATAGTGTATTTACTTCGTCACTATAGAGATTGGGCACATCATAAGGGTTCCCTTTGTAGAGATCGTAATGGAACTCTATAAACCTTTTGAGGTCTTTCTTCGTCTCTACTCTCTTGATTTGAATCGATGACATTATATTATTCTATATTCGTTATATTCCTTTTCTTAAACGTGCAAAAGTACTAAAAAAAAGGTAGATAGGCAAATTTAACGTATCTTTTAACTGATTGGCTGAGGTCATTCGAAGTTCCTTCTGAGGGAAAGGATGTTCCTAGTTGTCAGCATCGAACAAATCTTTTTCAATCGGACAATCGTATTTCTAGAATAAAGGAAACGCCCTTCTTACATCGAAGAGAGGCTCTCTTCGATAGGAAGAAAGGCTCTCTTTCAATCGAGAAGAGGCTCTTCTTTATTTCACTTGTTTATGCCATGAGATGATAACAACCGCCAGCCATAGTCCGAATGATACCTTTCATCTCTAAAGAGAATAGAATACCAGTGAGGCGTGAGATGGCTATGTCTGTTTGTACGGATAGCATATTTATCTGTAAGTCATTGTTACTTTGTAAGGTACGAACAATCCGCTCTTCCTCTGGCGACAAATCAGGGAAAAGTTCCCGTTCGATTCCTTGTTGTTGTGCAAGCACTAGTTTCTGTTCATCATCCCATCCCATCGCCTTCACAAAATCGGTTGCTGAAGTGATGAGGGCTGCCCCGTTATCTCTAATAAGATTGTTGCAGCCTTCGCTATAAGTAGCTCCAATAGCTCCAGGAACGGCAAATACCTCACGACCATAGCTGCGGGCAATCCCACAAGTGATAAGTCCTCCACCCTTAGCAGCCGATTCTATGAGGATAGTTGCGTCCGAGCAACCAGCCACAATGCGGTTGCGTTGCACGAAGTTACGGGCTACGGGCTGTGTATGTGTCATGTATTCAGTGAGCAAACCACCCTGTTTTATCATTTTGAGGGCAGTCTCTTGATGTCCACGAGGGTAAAGATCGTCCAGCCCGTGAGCCAATACTCCAACCGTATCAAAGCCATTCTCCAGTGCAGCTCGGTGTGAATGGATATCCACCCCGTATGCTAGTCCACTAAAGATAAGCACATCTGGGCACAGAGCCTTCAATTCTTTGATAAATAAACGGATGATGTCTTGCCCATAAGGAGTGCAATGCCGTGTTCCAACGAGGTTGATGGTCTGTCTTGCGTTGAGCTTTGTATTACCTTTAAAGTAGAGTAGGAGAGGGGCATCCACACATTCTCTCAACCGCTGTGGATAATCTTCATCATTCATACAAAGCGTTTGGATGTCATGTTGCTGGCAATAATTCAATTCTTGTTCTGCCCTTGCACGAAGATGATCCACATCCTTGAGTGCTTCAACAAGTTGTTTTGACGCATCTGGGAGAATCTCTCGAATATCGTTCTTATGCTCTATTACTGCTGTTGCAGAGCCAGCCCTGCGATATAATTCGGCTATCTCACGGAGGTGAAAACGAGTTAGGCGGGATAGAAGAATGGCGTTGAGTGCTTCCATAATGATTAGTTTTTCTTATCGAATTAGAGGTTTATAGTGCAACTCTTATCCCTCTTTTGTCTGGGATAAGAGTTGGATGTCGAAACTACGCATCAGTTTCTAAGACCTTGGCGAACGCCTCGTCATAGTCAGGACTAGAGCCTAATCGCCCATTGATAAGCACTACCAGGTCAACATCTGCATGGAAACACAGGCGCTCATCACTAGCTCGGAAGAGGTCATGAGAGAACACCCAGCGTAGCCCCTGCTTCTTGAGTCCCATGCGAGAGATGATTTCATCATCGCAAGTCAGTGGCACTTTGTATGTCAGTTGCATTCTAGCAACGACCGCGTCAACGCCTTTCTCGTGTAGAGCAGAGAAACTCACGCCTAGCGAACGGAGGAATCTATGACGTGTATGTTCGGTATAATGCAAGTAATTGGCATTATTAACTATCCCTTGAATGTCGCATTCGTAATCACGAACCTCCATCCTTGTTTCAAAGATGTAATTAGTCTTCATTATTATGTGAGCGTGTTGTCTCGTCAGTATAAGCAATGGTTATGCCTTATGGGTAATGCTTTGCAATATACTTGATGAGGCTTTATTATTTGATAATTAATTAGTTTCTATTGTTTGAAATATCGCCCTTCTCCATCTCACCCATTGTTGGGTTAGATACGGATTGAGCCTTTAGATACTCGTAACCTATCCTGCATCTGAGGCAGTCTTTGGGGTCGCAATACTCTTTCTTGAGCTGTATGAGTGCTTGAGAGTCACCCGCCGTCTCCACTGATAGACCCACTTTTTCCCACATCTGGACAATGTGGTTGTGTTCAGCCTTTAGTGCTTCAAGGAAGTCGAAGGCACGTTCGCAAAGTTTCTCATTGCTTTTGTGCTTGCCATAAGCAAATAGAATGGGGATGACCGTGTTGATAATCTGCAGGTCTAACGAGGCTTTTGTCAGTCGTTTCTCACTCCTTTTACTCTCAATACCAAACATATAATGCGTCTCCCAATAGGCTGTTACTTGTGTCGAAAGAAGCTCGCGTGCCTGCTTGATAGTTTCACACTCTAATAGACAAGATAGTCCCGAACGCTGCTCGTAATAGAGGTTTGCTAACTGAGAGATGCGTATGTGGGGGAAATTCTGCGGTCTTAATCGTAGGAATCGCCACAGGTTTGCATCCATTGGATGTAACTGGAACTTATGAGAGAGATATTGATACTCCGTCTTCAGACGCTGATAATAAGCATCATTGAGTGCTTCCTGCTGATAACGCTTAGGTATCGTGTCTAGCTCGAGTAGACCTGCTTGACCTAAGAAGAAGGCTTCCACTTGCATTAAGTCATCCCTATGATGACCGACGTCATGCAAGGGAAGAACCTTCGCCCACGTTTCGAAGGCATCACCATTTATGCTGAAACCATAGTTTCGGGCTAAGGTTACGAAGTAAGCAAGCTCCCAAGAGCCATTACATGATTGCAGTCTCTCCGTGATGGCATGTGCTTTCTGCTCTAAACGTTCAGCTTGTAAGGCATTCATCCACGCATGAATCATGAGCTTGGAGAGGTTGGGTATAATCCTGTAACAAGCTGGGTAATCATCGGTTGATAGTAGTTCTTGATAATGCTCACGCACTGTTTCTGGGATAGCAAGCCTCATTTGCGGTGGATAATCGCCTCGGCTGGTCTTGACGGAAAGGTCGATTGACTCTGCAACATGTAGTATTACATTATCATAATGTGGGTCTCTGTCATGATGATGCAGGTACCAATCAGACGAACGGAGGTGTATCTCCACATTGCCCACCCATAACGTCCCACCAATCTTCACCTTTGCATTGAAGAAGTCGGGACCTGCGTTGCGGTTAGGAAGCCCTGGGTCGATAACTTCAATGGCTTGACCATCGGTAGTCTGAAGTCCCTTTAAAGGAAATAACTTATGCTTCCATACATAGTGGATGAGCTGTTCCATCATAGATTCGTGGCTTATTAACAGAGGACAAATATACGAATTTTTTGATTATAAAGCCTTTCCTGCATGCTTATTTTTTATCTTTTGCTTGCTTATACCTTACTTAAAATAAGTGAAGTAATTTTGTTTTATGTCGTAAATCAGCTACCTTTGCATTGTTTTTAATACGTATTAATTATGAAGATAGCACTGATTGGCTATGGTAAGATGGGGCACATGATAGAACAAATAGCCCTCGAACGTGGCCACGAAATCGTTAGTATTATAGATGTAAACAATCCCGATGACTTCGACTCACCGGCTTTCTCGTCTGCAGATGTAGCCATTGAGTTCACCAACCCTACGGCAGCTTTCGGCAATTATAAGCGTGCCTTCGCACACAATGTCAAGGTTGTCAGCGGTTCAACTGGTTGGATGAATGACCATAAGGAAGAGGTAGAACGCCTTTGTACAGAGGGCGGTCAGACATTGTTCTGGGCAAGTAACTTCTCTATAGGAGTAGCCATTTTCTCTGCTGTAAACCGCTATTTAGCAAAGATTATGAATGGTTTTCCACAGTACAATGTAGCAATGGAAGAGGTGCATCATGTGCATAAGCTCGATGCTCCATCAGGTACTGCTATCACATTGGCAGAGGATATCATCGACTGTATCGATCGAAAGGATAAGTGGGTGAAGGGCTTTCAGCACAATGCAGATGGTACAGAGTCTGGTACGAACGACGTGGCTCCTAACGAACTACCTATTGCATCTATTCGACGCGACGAGGTGCCTGGTATTCATAGTATCAGTTATGACTCTGATGCAGACAAGATAACCATTACGCATGATGCTCATAGTCGACAAGGATTTGCATTGGGTGCTGTCTTAGCAGCAGAATATACCAAAGACCATACCGGTCTATTGACTACAAGCGACTTATTTAAGTTCTAACTGTATTTCAAGATATGATAGATAAGGAAAAAGCAGCCCTAGATCCTAAGAAGCAATGGGCGAAGTTTATTAGTGTTACTGTTCTATATCTTCTATTCCTACTATGGGTTGGAAGCTGGTGGGGATTAGTCGTTGTACCATTCATCTACGACTATTATATCACCAAGAAGATACGTTGGCAGTGGTGGAAAGAGGCTGAGGGTCCAGTCCGATTCATTATGGGTTGGGTGGATGCACTAGTGTTTGCTTTGGTCGCAGTGTACTTCATTAACCTCTTTTTCTTTCAAAACTATGTCATCCCATCATCGTCTCTTGAGAAGTCACTACTTACTGGTGATTACCTCTTTGTATCGAAGGTCAGCTATGGTCCTCGTATACCGGAAACACCATTGACAATGCCTTTGACACAGCATACTCTCCCTATTATCAATACGAAGAGTTACATTTCTTGGCCGCAGTGGGACTATCGCCGTGTAAAGGGATTGGGCAAGGTTGAATTGAACGACATCGTTGTCTTTAATTATCCAGCAGGTGACACGATTATGAGCGAACCGAACTATCAAGGTCAAGACTATTATCAAACTGTCTACACATTAGGCGAGAATACATTGGCACAACAGCATCCGAACATCAAGTTGAATCAGATGAGTATTGCTCAACAACGTGCCTTTTATGATAATGCTTACACTGTTGGTCGGAACTACATTATTAATAATGTGGGAACTTATGGGGCATTGGATTGGCGTCCAACTGACCGCCGTGAGAACTTTGTAAAGCGTTGTGTGGGCCTTCCTGGACAAACTCTTCAAATCAAGAATAGGATTATTTATCTTGATGGCAAGCCTAACAAGGAACCAGAAAAGGTACAATATACCTATTTGGTAAAGCTCAATAACATCACAACAGCTGACCTTCTCGGTGCTCAGTATGATGACCTTCGCAAGGAATTAGAGATTAGTAATGAGGACGTTCAGACCCTTACAAACCTGCACGGAAGTGATATCAGCAGAGGAATAGTACTCAACAACGCTGCCTTGGAGTATGATGGTTACATGCCATTAACCAAGAGAGCCGCTGCAGAAATGAAGCGTTTAGGACTCATCAAGGCTATTCGTCTTGTCACAGATAAGGACATCTACTCTGGTCCTTACTATCCATTGAATGCTTTCACAGGCTGGACTCGTGATAATTACGGGCCTATCTGGATTCCTGCAAAGGGTAAGTCTATCACCCTCACCCTCAATAACCTCCCTATTTACGAACGCTGTATTAAGGTTTACGAGAAGAACGATTTGCAGGTAAAGAACGGCAAGATCTATATCAACGGACGCCCTGCAACGCGTTACACATTCAAGATGGACTACTACTGGATGATGGGTGACAACCGTCATAACTCTGCCGACAGTCGTTACTGGGGCTTTGTTCCAGAAGATCATATCGTGGGTAAGCCTATCTTTATATGGTGGTCTAGCGATCCAGATCGTAAGGGTTTCGGTGGCATCCGTTGGCATCGTCTGTTCAACTGGGTTGATAATATCAAGTAAGGAATGGCGTCTGCACTTCTCTCTTCGACCTACTTTGGTCCCGTTCAATGGTATCAGAAGCTGAATAGATATGATACTTGTTTGATAGAGCAACACGACCATTTCGTGAAGCAAACCTATCGAAATAGATGTGTGATAGCAGCTACCAACGGACTACAAACGCTCTCCATCCCTGTGGAGAAGTTTGAGGGAGCGAAGTGCGAGATGAGAGATGTGCGCATTAGTGACCATGCCAACTGGCGTCATCAGCACTGGTATGCATTGCAATCAGCCTACGGGGAGAGTCCATTCTTCGAGTATTATGAGGACGATATACGCCCTTTCTTTGAACGAAAGTGGGTCTTTCTCTATGATTTCAATTGGGAGATCACGTTGAAGATGTGCGAGCTTATCGACATAATGCCCTGTATGAGGCGCACAGATAGCTATGAGCTGGAACCCTCAGAGGGCGTGATTGATTTCCGAGAAACGATTCGCCCGAAGCATCCAGGGCGTGATGACGAGTTCAAACCACGTACTTACTATCAGGTTTATCAGCAGAAGTACGGATTTCAACCGAACTTAAGTGTACTCGACTTGCTATTTAATCAAGGTAATGAGAGTGTCTTATTCTTATAATAAGAAAGGTTGTTTCAACGCATATTAACCTATTAGTTATTGCCTTGAAACAACCTTTTTGCTTTTCCCTCTGGTCTCCTTTGTTCTTCACGCAGAGCTTTTCTTTCTTCCATGAAAGCCCTTTCTATCTTTGTCTAAACGCTCTGTTAAATAATAACCGATACTTATTTCTCCAGCAGAAAACCTCTCGATAAAGAAAAAATAAACTATTTTTATAATATTATTAATCTGTTAATTATATATTTTTAGATTAGTTTTTGATGTAATTAATCGTTCTTTCAAATATAAACAAGTATTGCCTATGTAACTCAAGGGCGTTTTATCTTGTTTTGAACATGCTTACTTCCCATTCATCAATGCGATTATTTCTGACAAGAAAAGGACATTCCTCAATCGTGTAAACGGCTATCTTCTGCAGAATGAATTGTTATTTTGAGTGTTAGATAATGAATCTTGCATTACTAAAGAGTTTCACCTCCTATGTCTCCTCTTGTTTCTTTAGATTTTCCAAGTATCTAGATTAGTCTGTATAATCCGTGTTTTACGTGATAAAAAGGTGTCAGCAAAGAATAAAAGAGTCCTTTCCTGTCCGATTTCTATTAGTTATTCTTCCCTTTGAAGAGGGCTAGAAGGGGTATAATGGGCGGTGTTTGGAGAAGCAAAATCTCTACAAGATTAATTCTTTCACCACAATCTCTTGCTCCCGATAAAAGGCTTTTTCAGCTGCATCAGATACTGGATTAACTTCTGACAAACTAGCTGCAAGATTCTGCATAGCCCATGTGATGGTGTAACCAGCCTGTCGCCTTGCTTCAAGGCACTTGTCTAGTTCGTAACGCGCACGGGCTTTATCCTGTCTAAACAACAATTCGGCAAGCGTGAAACGCAGGCGTTGTCGGAACTTCTCATCCCTCTGTAATGTGATAGCCTTGCATAATAAGGCTATCTTATAACGCTCATCCTCAATGAGGTTAGCCAACTCTTGGAACTCATTTGACTTCTTCGACCTACTTATCAAATGCCGATAAACATTGATGGCTTTGTCCTTCTTGCCCATAATCTGGTAGATGATAGCCTTGTAACGTTGGTTATCTCGGTTATAAGGACTATGTTTCAATGCTTCAGCAAGGATGGGGGCAGCCCGTAAAGCCATATCGACAGTAGGATTAGCAGCTACTTCCTTGAACACTTTCCCTACAATCCTCATCCCCGTGGAGGGCGTCACAAAGCCTTCATGCTGCGTCCCTTTCCAATCATCATCAGTAAGGCGTGCGATGTTCCAATGCGTTATGAAGTCGAGTATTGAGAAACTATTGTTGTGCTCGAAGACCTGTATTGCAGCCCTCATCATTGCACTCTGTCCCTTTAAATCAGTGTCTTTCATTGTGGGATAAAGCCTCATTAGACTCTTAAAGATCTTATATGCCTCCTCTAAACGGCGTTGTTGATACCGCAAACGCATCATATCTACACCCACCCAAAACATGGCTATCGTTGTATAATGCCCCTTGTGAGCAGCATACAAAGGTAAGATTGCAGCATAAGCATCCTCTGTTCGCCCCTGTCGGCGTAGTTCGAATACATCCTTCACATCCATAGTAGTAGTAATAGATAGTTGTTGTTGCAAATATAAACAATAATCTTGAAAAATGCAGAAGATGGTGAACTAAATCGTAAGGAACGATATTTTCTGAATGAATTGCAGTACCTTTGCCTTAGAAACAAACAACAGAAAGAACATGAAATATCTATTTGTATCAGACATCCACGGCTGTTTGCCGACCCTAGAGAAGGTGTTGCAATTCTATGATCGAGAGCAGTGTGATATGTTATGTATCCTTGGTGACATCCTAAACTATGGTCCGCGCAACTCTATTCCAGAGGGTATTAATGCCAAAGGGATCGTTGAAGTATTGAATAAAAGAGCACAAGATATAATCGCAGTAAGGGGTAATTGCGATGCAGAAGTTGACCAAATGCTCCTGAAGTTCCCCTTGATGGCAGACTATATCATGCTCGTTGATGAAGGAAAACGGCTCTTCCTCACCCACGGACACATATATAATAAGGAGAAGATGCCCGTAGGTAACATTGATGCCATTGTATATGGACACACGCATCTGTGGGAGTTAACACATCAAGAGGATGCTCTGGTCTGCAACTTAGGATCGATTACCTTCCCTAAAGGAGGCAATGTTCCAACGTTTATGACATACGAGCATGGTGTCTTCACAGCCTATAACTTGGATGGAGAAGTATTAAAGCAAGAACACATATAAGCCGTATCTGGTGCAAAAGAAAAGGGATTGAACGTATAAAGCTAACGTTTAATCCCTTTTTAATTTACCTTTATCAGTAATAAAGCTAACCTATTCTCTCAAACGCTCCCGACAATCTTCAAGAATTGACAAGAGTTCGTCCACCTTCGTAGCACGTAGCATAGAGATACGCATCTGCTTGAAGTCTGGAATGCCTTTAAATATCGGTGAAGCCGCAAGGTGGCGTCTTGTATGCAAGATACCACGGTATTCATCAATGCGTTCAACATTGATCTTGAGCATTTCCTCTAGTACATCTATCTTCTCATCGAGGCTTATCTCATCTGCTTTTGGGCTGAAGATCCAGGGGCAACCGAATGTTGCTCGACCAATCATAACGGCATCCACGCCGTAAGTATCGAACTTCTCGCTTGCTTCTAAGCGATTCGTCACATCCCCGTTACCAATGATTGGAATCTTAATACGCGTGTTCTTCTTCACTTCTCCTATGAGTGTCCAGTCCGCCTGACCTGTGTACATCTGCGAACGAGTGCGCCCGTGAATCGTTAATGCTTGTATGCCGCAATCTTGCAGTTGCTCTGCCAGGTCGGTAATGATGAGGTGTTCGGTGTCCCAACCTAGTCTTGTCTTTACCGTAACAGGTACATTTACAGCCTTAACAACCTCTCTTGTGATCTCTAACAGCAGTGGGATATTCTTCAACATACCCGATCCTGCCCCCTTGTTTGCCACCTTCTTCACTGGACAACCAAAGTTGATATCTATCACGTCAGGCTTTACTTGCTCCACAATCTTGGCTGCTTCAACCATAGAAGCTACATCCCTACCATAGATCTGTATGCCTACAGGACGCTCGCTATCGTCTATCACCATCTTAGAAAGCGTCGACTTGATACTCCGAATGATTGCATCTGCCGACACAAACTCGGTATATACCATTGCTGCCCCATATCTCTTACACATCTTCCGAAAGCCTATGTCGGTCACATCTTCCATCGGTGCAAGGAATAAAGGACGCTCTCCTAAATCAATCGAACCTATCTTCATGCCTGCAAAGGTAACAAAAAAGTGAAAGAGAAAACGCCTATTTCTATAAAAAGAAGTGGCATCTTTGCAACTGGGTTGCGAAAGTTTATGCTTAACTTTGCGGCAGAATATTAATCAAGTAACATATTTTTAGCTATGAATAAGAAGTTATTACGCATCATTCTCACCGCTATCCTGCTTGCAGGAGCGTGGCTCGTGGAGCATTATGCAGGACTTGCTATGTGGCAGGTACTGCTTGTTTATCTCATTCCTTACCTCCTCATTGGTTACGATGTATTGTCAGAAGCAGTGGAAGGAATCATGGATTTGGATCCATTTGACGAAGACTTCCTGATGGCATTAGCAACGATAGGAGCCTTACTCATTGGTTTCTTGCCTGGAGCAGAGCCTCAATTCGTTGAAGCAGTGTTTGTGATGCTGTTCTTCCAGTTGGGTGAGTTGTTCGAAGACTACGCCGAGGACAAGGCAAGAGATTCGATAACAGAGTTGATGGACATACGCCCTGACACTGCAAACATCGAACGGAACGGGCGCATTGAGGCGGTTAGTCCAGAAGAGGTAAGCGTTGGTGACATCGTAATCGTTAAGCCGGGAGAGAAGATTCCACTTGATGGTACGATCCTTGAAGGCACTTCCAGTCTTAATACTGTAGCCCTTACGGGTGAGAGTCTACCACGAGATGTGCAAGAAGGAGACGCTGTTATCTCTGGATGTGTCAATCTCTCGGGCGTTCTGAGGCTCCGTGTCGACAAGTCCTACAGCCAGTCTACAGCTGCAAAGATTATCCAGTTGGTGGAAGACGCAGGTAATAACAAGTCGAGAAGTGAGTCATTTATCCGCCGATTTGCACGTGTCTATACGCCAATCGTGGTCATTTCTGCCCTTGCACTGGCACTTATTCCACCTTTCTTCTACGATAGTTATGCCCCAGCCTTTGCTACTTGGCTATACAGAGCATTAACCTTCTTGGTTGTTAGTTGCCCTTGCGCACTGGTGATTTCCATCCCATTAACCTTCTTCGCAGGTATTGGTGGTGCCTCACATAAGGGTATTCTTATCAAAGGAGGCAACTATATGGATGCCTTGGCAAGGCTTCAGACCATCGTATTTGATAAGACTGGAACATTGACACACGGCACTTTTGAGGTGGAGGCAGTGCATCCTGACAACTGTTCGGAACAAGAGTTACTACACCTCGCAGCGCATGTTGAGCGTTATTCAAGCCATCCCATTGCTCTCGCCTTACGACAGGCTTATCCCCATGAGGCTGATAATTGCTGTATAGAAAACGTGCATGAGACGGCTGGACAAGGCGTTTCTGCAATGATCAATGGGCGAGTTGTCAGTGTTGGTAACGACAAAATGATGAAAACATTAGGGCTTTCAACCCCCGTATGTAGCCGTTGTAAGAATCATGTAGGTACTATCGTGCATGTTGCCATCAATGGTGTTTATGCTGGACACATCCTTATCTCTGATAAACTGAAGGCTGACGCACGTGAGGCAATCAGCTCTTTAAAGACCTTAGGAGTGACTCGCACGGTCATGCTGACAGGTGATAAGGAAGATGCTGCACGCCAAGTTGCCACAGAAACAGGCGTAACGGATTATCATGCCGAGCTACTCCCAGCTGATAAGGTCGCACGTGTTGAACAGCTGTTGAGCGATAAGAATGAGAACGGAACACTTGCTTTTGTGGGTGACGGAATCAACGATGCACCTGTACTAGCACGTGCCGACGTGGGGATAGCGATGGGTGCTTTGGGTAGCGATGCCGCTATTGAAGCCGCAGATGTTATCCTCATGGATGACAAACCATCGAAAATCTCGCTTGCAATCAGGCTCTCCCGCCGCACCATCTTCATAGCGAAAGAGAACGCATGGTTCGCTATTAGCATAAAAGTGGCAGTCTTGCTCCTTGCCACCTGTGGCTTTGCAAGTATGGGATTAGCCGTCTTTGCAGATGTTGGTGTAATGGTTCTTGCTGTTCTCAACGCAATGAGAGCACGATAAAGAACGTACTTTATTGGTCGAAATAACACACGACTCGTTTGTCTGAAACCGATTGGGACTTGCAGACAAACGAGTCTTTTTATTCGTAAGATAGGATTTATAACATTCTCAAAAACGCTTATCTTTACTTTAAATAATGTTAGTATCCTTTGTAATTAACCAAAAATTATCAACAAAGGAAAGCGCAAATGGAAACTTTTATATAGATTTGCAGCAGAGAAGATGAGGTACTTCTCACATCTAAACAGACTATTAACGAATAACAGCTATGGATAGGTTATACTCGGCGATACAGGTTCCTCACATGGAAAGGAACTATGATAACATTCGTATCATGGCTTTATTGCTGTGGTTATTGTCGGTATCTTCCATGGTAGCACATGCCCAGAAGACGTTGGTTTGTGATGCTGCTACACACTTTCCCATACGTGATGTGCTGGTTAAAGTGGATGGTCGTAACCTCGGAATGACCACTTGGCAAGGACTAATCAACCTACCCGATACGTTCCAAACAGCCACTTTCAGCAAGAAAGGGTATGTCCCCGAGAAATTGTTTAGAGCCGAGATTCTACGTGATACTGTCTTTCTTTATCCTGCAGAACATTACTTGGATGAGGTTATCGTGACGGGTCGGCAAACTACAGATGGGCGTGCCTTGCTGGAGAAAATGCCGAAACGTGACATCTTAGAAAAGCGTCCGAAGTGTAAGAGAAGCGAGTTTGATATAGGTTTAATGCTCGATAGGAGATACCGAAGAGACAAACAGCACGTGGAGCAACTACGTAAGATTTTCAAGAAGATGGATGGAGTTGAAGACCATGAAGACCCTATTTTAAAGGCTTATAGACAAACGCTATTGGATCAGAGGAACGATTCCCTCAAGCAAAGTATGCAACGAAAAGAGGGGGAGAGTGAGCCTTCTAAATAGGAAAAGAGTACTCTTTAAAAGGTTAAAAACACTCTGTTCAATAGGAGGTAACGAATGCTTGGTAGGAAAAATAATCTATTTTTAGTTTGTTTTTAGTCTCTTATGTCTTAGTTTTTAGTTTATTTTCCGTATTTAAAAAGGCTTCTTTGCAAGATAGGGTGTTGTGGTTAAGGAGATAGCTAAAGTTCGTCTCTTAGATAGCAGATGGTTGTTATAAAATAATCAAAGTATTTCGTCGGGAAGAAGGAATGGTTGAAAGGAATAAAAACAGCGAAAAGCTAGCTCTGAGAAGAGCTTTTTCTCGTTTTTAATCTATCCTCATTTATTAGGATAGATAGCGTTTCCTTATTTTAAGTCTAAATACTATATATTTTGATGAAATAGCTTTGTTAAATCATTAAAATATAGTACTTTTGCAGCAAAATAGCCCCAGTAGCATACCAACTTTTTGGTATCTCTGAGGGTGAAAGATAGCTTTGAGGTGGGAGTTAATTATTATCTTTCTGCCTAATAACCATTAGAAGTAATAATTCTAACAGTTTAAATATTTAAAATCAAAACATTTATGTGGTTAATCAATTCATCTATTGGTAGAAAGGTGATTATGTCCGTGACGGGTATAGCCCTTATTCTATTCATGACGTTCCACTGCTGTATGAATCTTGTAGCGCTCTTCTCAGGTAGTGCCTACAATATGATTTGTGAGCTATTAGGTGCTAACTGGTATGCAGTTGTTGCAACAGTAGGTCTTGGCGCATTGGCTGTTTGTCACATTGTTTACGCATTCATCCTTACAGCACAGAACCGCCGTGCACGTGGCGACAACCGTTATGCAGTCACAGAAAAGCCTGCAAAGGTGGAGTGGGCAAGCCAGAACATGCTCGTATTGGGTATCATCATCTTACTTGGTATCGCTCTTCACTTGTTCAACTTCTGGTATAACATGATGTTTGCAGAGCTTGTTGGCATGACAGTAGCACATCACCCATCTGATGGCTTTGCGTTCATTCAGGACACATTTGCCAATCCTATCTACGTAGTATTGTATGTTATCTGGATTTGCGCATTGTGGTTCCACCTCTCACACGGCTTCTGGAGTGCTATGCAAACAGTAGGTGTCAATGGTAAAGTATGGTTCAATCGTTGGAAGGTAATCGGTCTTGTCTATGTGACATTATTGATGTTGTGCTTCCTTATTGTAGTACTCGCATTCGCTTTCGGATGTGCTCCTAGCCTTGCATAGTTAAGTATCTAAATTGAAAACTAAATTCAAAACAATCATGACAAAGATATTAGATTCCAAAATACCAGCAGGTCCTGTAGCCGAGAAGTGGACTAACTACAAGGCACATCAGCGTTTGGTTAACCCAAAGAATAAACTGAAACTGGATGTTATCGTTGTTGGTACAGGTCTGGCTGGTGCCAGTGCTGCCGCTTCTCTCGGTGAGATGGGCTTCAACGTATATAACTTCTGCATCCAAGACTCACCTCGTCGTGCACACTCAATCGCTGCACAAGGTGGTATCAATGCTGCTAAGAACTATCAGAATGATGGTGACTCTGTTTACCGTTTGTTCTATGATACAGTGAAAGGTGGTGACTATCGTGCACGTGAAGCTAACGTTTATCGTTTGGCAGAAGTGTCTAACGACATCATCGACCAGTGCGTTGCTCAGGGCGTGCCATTCGCTCGTGAGTATGGTGGTATGTTGGCTAATCGTTCCTTTGGTGGTGCTCAGGTAAGCCGTACCTTCTATGCTAAGGGACAGACAGGTCAGCAGTTGTTGCTTGGTGCATACTCATCATTAAGTGCACAGATTCAGGCTGGTAAGGTAAAGCTCTATACACGTTATGAGATGGAAGACGTCGTTATCGTTGACGGTCATGCACGTGGTATCATTGCTAAGAACCTCGTAACTGGTAAGCTAGAGCGCTTCACTGCAAACGCAGTTGTTATAGCAACTGGTGGCTATGGTAACACTTACTTCCTTTCAACCAACGCTATGGGTTGTAACTGTACAGCCGCTGTTCAGTGCTATCGTAAGGGTGCTTACATGGCTAACCCATCTTACGTTCAGATCCACCCAACCTGTATCCCTGTACACGGCGACAAGCAGTCTAAGTTGACATTGATGTCAGAGTCTCTGCGTAATGATGGTCGTATCTGGGTTCCTAAGAAGCTCGAAGATGCTAAGGCATTGCAGGCTGGTACAAAGAAGGGCTCTGATATTCCAGAAGAAGATCGCGACTACTACTTGGAGCGTCGTTACCCTGCCTTCGGTAACCTCGTACCTCGTGACGTTGCATCACGTGCTGCTAAGGAGCGTTGCGACCATGGCTTCGGTGTTAACAACACTGGTCTTGCTGTGTTCCTCGACTTCTCTGAGTCTATCAACCGCCTTGGTATCGATACAATTCTTCAGCGTTATGGTAACCTCTTCGATATGTATGAGGAGATTACAGACGTCAACCCTGGTGAGTTGGCAAATGAGATTAACGGCGTGAAGTACTACAATCCAATGATGATCTTCCCTGCTATCCACTACACAATGGGTGGTATCTGGGTTGACTATGAGCTGATGACAACCGTTCCTGGTCTGTTCTCTATTGGTGAGTGTAACTTCTCTGACCACGGAGCTAACCGTCTTGGTGCTTCTGCTTTGATGCAGGGTCTTGCTGATGGTTACTTTGTATTGCCATATACTATTCAGAACTACCTTGCTGATCAGGCACTCTGGGCAAAGGTTCCAACCGACCGTCCTGAGTTTGATGAGGCTGAGAAGGCTGTTATGGCTGAGACAGATCGTTTGATGGGTATCCAGGGTAAGCGTTCTGTTGACTCACTCCACAAGGAACTCGGACACATTATGTGGGAGTATGTAGGTATGGGTCGTACCAAGGAAGGTCTTGAGGAAGGTCTTAAGCAGTTGAAGGCTCTTCGTGAGGAGTTCAACTCTAACCTCTTTATTCCTGGTAAGAAGGAAGGCTTGAATGTCGAGCTTGACAAGGCAATTCACCTCCGTGACTTCATCCTTATGGGTGAGCTCGTAGCTTATGATGCATTGCATCGTGAGGAGAGTTGTGGTGGTCACTTCCGTGAGGAGCACCAGACTGAGGAAGGTGAGGCTAAGCGTGACGACGAGAACTTCTTCTATGTTGGCTGCTGGGAGTATCAGGGTGATGACACCAAGACCCCAGAACTCATCAAGGAACCTCTCGAGTATGAGGCAATCAAGGTACAAACACGTAATTATAAAAACTAGTTGACGAGTTGACGGGAGGACAAGTTGACAAGTTGTTAGCTTGTTCTGCCTTAAACATATTCCATTAGTATAATACAGACAATATACAAGATGTAATACAAACAAGGTCGATGAATACTCACAAGGATTTGATCGTCTGGCAGAAAGCAATGGAACTTGTCTTAGAAGTATATAAGGCAACAAAGACATATCCACGGGAAGAACTATTTGGATTAGCTTCCCAAATGCGTAGAGCCGTTGTATCAATTCCCTCGAACATAGCAGAAGGCTATGGCAGAATCCATACTCGTGAAACTGAGAGATTCCTTAGTATAGCATTAGGTTCTGCGTGTGAGTTAGAAACTCAATTGATTCTATCGAAAGACTTAGGGTATATCTCGACAGAACTTGCACAGCAACTATGCGATAAGACCCAAGGCATAATTAGGATGCTAACGTCTTTGATTAAGACTTTGAACAAATAACTTGTTTACTTCACAACTTGTTTACTTGTCAACTAAAACATAACACAATGGCAAAGAATATATCATTCACAATTAAGTATTGGAAGCAGAACGGCCCACAAGATCAGGGTCATTTCGATACACATGAGATGAAGAATATCCCAGATGACACCTCTTTCCTTGAGATGCTCGACATCCTTAATGAGGAGTTGATAGAGGCTGGTGATGAACCATTCGTCTTCGATCACGACTGCCGCGAGGGTATTTGCGGTATGTGTTCACTCTATATCAATGGTACTCCACATGGTAAGACAGAGCGTGGTGCAACAACTTGTCAGCTCTACATGCGCCGTTTCAACGATGGTGATGTGATCACTGTTGAGCCATGGCGTTCGGCTGGTTTCCCTGTTATCAAGGACTGTATGGTAGACCGCACAGCATTCGATAAGATTATCCAGGCTGGTGGTTACACAACAATCCGCACAGGTCAGGCACAGGATGCTAACGCTATTCTTATCTCTAAGGACAATGCTGATGAGGCAATGGACTGCGCAACATGTATCGGTTGTGGTGCTTGTGTTGCAGCTTGTAAGAACGGTTCTGCTATGCTCTTCGTATCATCTAAGGTTAGTCAGTTGGCTCTCTTGCCACAGGGTAAGCCTGAGGCTGCAAAGCGTGCAAAGGCTATGGTAGCTAAGATGGATGAGGTTGGTTTCGGTAACTGTACCAACACACGTGCTTGCGAGGCAGTATGTCCTAAGAACGAGAAGATTGCTAATATCGCTCGTTTGAATCGTGAATTCATCAAGGCAAAGTTTGCTGATTAATTCGAGACAATCGTTAGTAAATCACTAACGCAAACATAATTAAGAGGATATGTCGGGGCTTCCTGGACATATCCTCTTTCGTTATATAATAGGATTGAAACAGCTCTGAAACCATCAGATGACGCACTTCCAATGCATTGTAATGCGCTGTATAAAGAGTTGTAACATTACTATAGAATGAATTGTAACGTACGATACAATCGAGTATCACGCACATGATAATCGAGTATCACACGTATGATACTCCAGTATCATAAGGATGATACTGAGTGAGATAAGCCCACAACGTGGCGTATATAGTACTTATGCTGATTTTTACTCCTGCCTAGCTTATGTGCATCATAATGAAATCAAACCAGCGAGTTGGTAATATTGTATGTAAGAAGACGAGGGGTTTCGCACCAAAACCAATGAGATATCGTGCCTTTGGGTGACGTGCATTTGTGGCACGACTGATAACCTTTGCAATTACTTCAGGGCTGCTCATCATGTTACCACTATACAGCTTACGCAGACCTTCAGCCACCTTCTTTGCCTGTTCCTCGTATGCTCCTCCCTTTGAGCTCTCCTCTAAGTGGTCGGCAGCAATGAAGCCCCAAGGCGTCTTAATGCCACCCGGTTCGATGATAGCAACGTTGATTCCGAATCCTTTCGTCTCCATTCTCAAAGCATCGCTGAATGCTTCAAGGGCATACTTAGTCGCATGATACCATGCACCGAAATAGAGAGTCAGACGCCCGCCCATCGAACTGATGTTGATGATTGTACCGCTATGTTGCTTGCGCATGTGGGGTAATACCTTCTTCGTTAACATAGCAACACCAAAGAGATTAACGTCGAATTGCTTGCGTGCCTCCGCTATGCTAACATCCTCAATGGCTCCAAACGAACCATAGCCAGCATTGTTGACCAATACGTCAATGCGCCCTTCAGCTGCGATAACAGTATCAACAGCTTTATTAACACTCTCTTCTATGGTTACATCCATCTGCAATGTCTTCACACCGAACTGCTTTAGTGCATCCATCTTCTCAACTCTTCGTGCTGCACCATATACTATATGTCCTTGCTTCGCAAGCATCTCTGCCGTCTGATAACCTATACCACTACTTGCTCCAGTGAGGATGATTACTTTCTTTTCCATTGCTTAATTATAATTCTGTTAATTATTTGCTACCTAATTGCAGCGCAAAGGTAAGTATTTCATCTAGTATCGCAAAAGGCACATCAGAGTATATCTTGCTAATGAGAAGAGCTGGTAATGATTGGATACAAAATAAGCCGTAGGGTTCTATCTGATGCTGTCCAATATTGCTACTGATGCTTACCAGCTTAACATCTATTTATGCTTAAAAGCCTGTAACTATGCCCTATATCAATTTTTTTTGCTAATTTTGCGCACAGAGATACATATTAAGTTATTTAAGTGCGATAGATATTCATGACAGATAAGAACAATACATCCAACCAGTCTTCATTGATAGCTGAGGCTCCTTTGAAAGCTAGTTACACAGATTACGAGGTTATTCCTTCACACGGATATAGCCTAATTGTGAAATGTCGTAAGGGCGAACAGACAGTCATCCTCAAAGGTTTAAAGGAAGAGAATAGTAAGCGAACGCTACTAAGAAATGCCTTGAAGCGTGAGTTCAAACAATGTCAACGATTGAACCACACGGGTATTGTGCGTTATCAAGGACTTGTGGAAGTTGACGGCTATGGGCTTTGTATAGAGGAGGAGTTTGTAGAAGGTCGCACATTGCAGGCTTATCTTAAAGAACAACACACTGACGATGAGAAGATAGCTATTGTAAATCAGATAGCAGATGCGCTCCGATATGCTCATAATCAGGGTATCGCTCATCGCAACCTCAAGCCTTCTAATATTCTTATCACCGCTCAAGGCAATTACGTGAAGTTGATTGATTTCAGTGTATTGTCGCTTGATGACGTTAAAGCAACCGCTGACACAACCCGCTTCATGGCGCCAGAACTGAAAGACGAAACCATGACTGCCGACGGAACAGCTGATATCTATTCGCTCGGAACGATAATGAAAGTGATGGGGCTAACGCTTGCTTATAGTGATGTGATTAAGCGTTGTTGTGCCTTCAAGCGCAGTGATCGTTATACAAACATCGATGAGTTCCTAACCGATCTCAATCATGAAGGGTCGTCATTCACCATGCCTACAATAGGTAAAGGCACCGTTATGGTGGCTGTGATTGCGGTGCTTGTGATTGTTCTGGGCATTCTGACATATAATTATGGTGGTGCTTTGCTCAATCAAATGGGCAAGATAGATGTCTCATCTGTCTTTAAGTCGGATGAGGAGACAGCTCCCGAAGATAGCGTAAAGGTCACTACTCCTAACGAGCAGACCAACGATAGCACCCATAATGCGGCTCCAATGACAGGGAAACTCGCTTTCCTCAACACAATGAAACCCGCTCTCTATCACGATTTGGATAACATCTTTGATAAGAACTCAGCCGATCAAGCGAAGTTATCGAAGGCAATCAAGAGTTATTATCGTGGACTTATTCAAGCCAATGATACACTCGACTCTGAGCAAAGAGCTGAACTCGACCGTGTATTCGGTGACTATGTAAAACAAAAGAAAGCTGCTTTGAAATAAGATATAAACGCTATTTCCACAGTGATAGAAATAACAACAGGGCAAGTTCTATGTATTCCTTCAATCCATCATGGTTGTAAGAAAGAATAGAACCTGCCCTTGTTTTTATTCTTGTCAATGGTTATTAAAAGAGAAGAACAGAATGAAGCAAATCTATTACGCACTACTCGCACTATTCCTTTCCACCACTTCTATATATGCACAGAAGCCTGCTACGGATCGTCGCTTGGCTGCTGGTCAATCCATGGAGAGGCAAGGTTTGGTGAATATTAAGCGTGTCGTGCCCTCAATAAAGGTCGCTTTAATGTATGCACGCACCGATAACTTCTGTAATCGACAGCTCTATCACGATCTTCGTGACGCTTATGTCCTCTCTCGTTGTGCGGAGGCTCTGCGTAAGGCACAAGCTGAATTGAAGCGTCGCAGACCTGATTTGAGTTTATGTATATTTGATGCTACACGCCCAATGAGCGTTCAGCAGACGATGTGGGATGCCGTGAAGAACACATCCAAATACTTCTATGTGTCCAACCCAGCGCATGGTGGAGGTATGCACAACTATGGAATGGCAGTGGATATTAGTATTTGTAAGGCTTCATGGAACGATGCCACATGGCGTGAGGGGGCTGCACGTTGCCATATAGACACAATCCCTATGGGAGCAAAGGTTGATCACATGGGTGCTGCAAGTCATATAGATAAGGAACAAGGATTACTTGAACGGGGTATTATCTCACGTGAGGCACTTGCCAACCGACGGTTACTTCGAGAGGTTATGACCGCTGCTGGCTTCATGCCAATACGCACTGAATGGTGGCACTTCAACCTTTGTACGAGGGAATGGGCGAAGAGTAACTTGAGAGTGGTTAGGTAGAGATGCCTCAACAAAAGCCCCAACAAGCCTCACCCCCAGCCCCTCTCCGAATGGAGAGGGGAGTAGATAGTATCATTGGCTATTGTTAGATGGAAAGGAAAAGGTGTATAAGTAAGAACAAAAAGAGATGGTAAAACAGCAAAGGAATACGCTACAACAAGGAGAGTTTCCACTTCCGAGATACGTGCGAGAAACCCTCAATAAGCATAACATACCATTTCCTTCTTCACTCGGAGATGGTACTGGCGTGAGACTCTTAGCTCTTCAAGCGCATAACTATCCTGACATTGATATGCCCTTCTTGCTTAATCAGCTTACAGGATGGCTGAAGGCGCACACCAAGTTGCCCTCATGGGCTGCACAAGAGGATATTATCTATCCGCCACATCTATCTATGGAGCAGTGCTCAAGTGAGCAGACCGCATTGTATAAAGCTAACTTATTAGAGGAACTGAGTGCCTCTCATGCACCTTCTTCATCTACTCACTTTGTTGATCTCACGGGTGGTTTTGGTGTCGACTTCTCATTTATAGCACGCAACTTCGCCCATTCCACCTACGTAGAACAGCAAGAACAGCTATGCAAGGTAGCACAACATAACTTCAAGGTGTTAGGTTTGAGTCACGTAGAAGTGGTCAATACAGATAGTACAGAATACCTCCATCAAATGCAACCAGTCAATGTTATCTTCCTCGATCCAGCACGTCGTAACGAGCAAGGGGGCAAGACTGTATTGATAGAAGATTGTTCTCCTGATGTGTTGACACTAGAGAAGGAACTCCTAGAGAAGGCAGACACCATTGTTCTGAAGCTCTCGCCAATGCTTGATTGGCACCGAGCTGTAAACGAACTAAACGTTATTGGCAACGTTGTACGTGAGGTTCACATCCTCTCTGTACGCAATGAATGTAAGGAGTTATTGATTGTTTTGCAGAAAGAAGAGCCCCAGGCAGACACTACAATGGGCTCAATACCTAAACTCCGCATTGTTTGCATGAATGATGGTGAGGTCGTTTCCTATTATGAAGAAGATACAGCAGGCATCTTACCGAGCATTCTTTCAACCGCACCTACAGCTGGTCAATATCTCTATGAGCCTAATGCTTCACTGATGAAAGCGGGTTGCTTTGCCCTAATCAGTCGTCGTTATGAGGTTTCTGCACTAAGTGTAAATTCTCATTTATTTGTCTCCAATAGTCTTATAGAGCACTTCCCGGGTCGTAGTTTCCGCCTTGTTGCTGTCTCATCATTCAATAAGAAGGAGTTACGTCGCACCTTATCAGCTATCAAGAAAGCTAATCTTGCCGTGCGCAACTTCCCTATGAGCGTTGCAGACTTGCGTAAGAAACTCAAGATAAAAGAAGGAGGAACAGATTATCTCTTCGCTACTACCGATGCAAATAACAATCATCTCTTACTCTTATGTGCGAAGGTGTGAGTGATAAACAACGTTGATCTCCTCGTAAAAAAGTATTTATCATTATTCATCAAAATAAACCAATAAGAACTATGAACAGGTTATTTAAAATGGTCGTCGCCACGACATTGATAGGACTCTCTATGTCGGCGAATGCCATCGATCGCCAAAGTCTTAAACAGTATGCCGCTTCTTTAAAAGGACTAAAGAAGGAGCAACTAAAGAGTGCACTGCACACTCTGATGGACAAAAAGACTGTCTTGAAGTATGGCCGTGGTAACAAAGGCACATGGTGGGGCTTTTGGTACACCGATCGTGACCCTCAAACCAAGGAATGCTACAACCGTTATAGCGATAAGAAGTTCTACTTCGTCGACCACAGCGGAGTAGCTATTGCAGACATGAACATCGAACACTCGTTCCCAAAGAGCTGGTGGGGAAAAGAGAAGAATGATGCTTGGTGCGACCTTTATAACCTCTATCCATCTGATGCAAAGGCTAACAGCGATAAGAGCAACTACCCGATGGGTGTAGTTGTAAAGGTTACTAAGCCTGCTGGAGAAGGCTATGATAAGGTAGGAACAGGCTATGCAGATGGACAACTCATCAAGATGTGGGAGCCAGGCAATCGTTTCAAAGGTGAGTTCGCACGCAGTTATCTGTACATGGCAACCACTTATCAGCACCTAAAATGGGTGAACGTAGGCTTACAAAGCCTTGAGAATAACAGCTGGCCAACGCTTAGGGAGTGGGCTTATAAGCTCTACCTCAAGTGGAGCAAGCAAGATCGTGTAGACCAACAAGAGATTGATCGCAACAATGCAGCAGCCAAGATACAGAATAACCGTAACCTCTTTATCGACTATCCAAACCTTGCTGAATATGTTTGGGGTGATAGTGTGGATGTTGCTTTCAACCCCGATCTATCTATAACGACGGCTTCTGACGATGCACGTTATACTGGTGCAATCGTCACACCAACTAATCCAAGTGAAGAGCCAGGTACTCCTGGGGGTGGAGAAGACGATCAAGTAACTCCCAAAGAGAGTAAGTCTTTTGTGAAAGCAACGGCTGTTCCTGTTGTTAATACACAGTTCCTTCTTGTTGTGAAGGTAGGTGAGAACCTCTTTGCCGGTCAGACCGTTCAGGGCAAAAAGGGCTATGGTTATCTAAATGGATCAGTAGTAACAACTAAGAAAGAGGTTGTCTTTACTTCCGATGAAAACCTATTCTTTACATTGGAACAGGCTGCGGGAGGTTACTACATCAAGGATGCTAGTGGTCGTTACTTCTATCAGGATGGTACGCATAAGAACTTTAATGTAGTCAATTCAACCGATAAGGCAACTATATGGACAGTCACTCCAAATGCTGACGGAACATTTGTTATCACAAGTTCTGATGGTCACGTCGTACAGTACTCAACGCAATATAAGTCGTTTGGAGCATATAAACCAGCAAGCTCTGGGAACCTTTCTCCAATGCTATATGTATATGATGCAACAGCAGGAATATCAACTCTTAATGTTGTAAAGAGTGATGATGAAAACGTTTATAACCTACAAGGAGCGCGTATGCCAAAGGATGCGCAGCTCGCACCGGGTATCTATATCCGTGGTGGAAAGAAGTTTGTTGTAAGATAGATCGTCGGTTTTAATTCCCCGTTCTATGCGTATATAAAAAGAGAGAAAGGCGTCTTCTCCATTTAACAAGGGCGTTTCCTTGCATGGAGAAGAGCCTTTCTTTAGTCTCAAGAGAGCCTCTCTTGAAAAACCATCTAGCCATCCCTTGAGGGGAAAGTGGCTAATGGATACTATGATAGTGTATGTTGATACAACCGAGACAATCGACTTATCGTCTTGCCATGAAGTATGTTGTACCAGCTTGAGCCTGCTGAACTTCTAACAAACCAGATGCATCTGGCGTTACATCAACAGTCAAACCATTATTCAAGAAAGCCTTAACAGAACCATTACCATTAAACTGGATCACCTTTTGTTCTTTGCCTTCTGCATTCATATACCATGTGTTCTCTTGCTTATTGTACGTGAAGTAATAGACCTGACCATCGGGTTTTGTGATCTCATAACCATTCTCCAAGTACTTAACAGCGTACATTAAGCCATCGTCACCCTTGATGTTTCGAACCTTACCAACGCGATTGGCAACAGGGTTATCACCAGTCCAGAACTCAATAGAGTTGAGTACTAACGTATCTGCCATACCGCAGAATGCGTATGCAGGAGATATTACTAAGAAGATAATCTCATTGATGAACTTAGACTTAGTGGCGTGTTTATTCCACTGCGCAAGCTTGTTGAACAAGGCAAATGAACCTACACAAGAACTCATGAGGGTTGCTGCTACTAGCAAGCTAACCACTGTTTTAATACTTTTTGTCGTCATACTTTTTGTTTTAAAGTGAATAATAATAATGTTGTTAATTAATTTGTTGTTTCTTATTAGTTGTTTCCAATGACGCTACAAAGTTTCGATACTTCTGCTTCAAAGTTCGTTTTATCGATGGCTTTGGCTTTAAGTGCAGAGCGATAGTTGTATATTGTCTGTGGAGAATAGAACAGTAAATCAGCTATCTCGGCACTCTCTTTTACGCCAAGGCGTATGAGAGCCATGATACGTTGGTCTGTTGTTAGCTCGTTGGAATGGGCGTTTTTTATCTGATAGTCCGCTTTTAGTAATGCGTTTAGCTCCTTTGTGAATGTTGGATAGAGGTCTAGAAATGCCTTGTCAAAGCGTGAAAGGAATGTAGCTGCATCCTCTTCGGACAGCCGACCAGATGAGAGTTGACTCAAGAGTTCGCTTGTTTGGTTTGCTTTTATCTTCCTTTTTACCAGCGTCTGTTGCTGTTTTAGTCTTGTAATGTACTTTGCGCAAAGGTCAATATATAGCTTTGCCAATCCTTCCCGTTTGCGATTTGTGTCTATTAATAGGGCATTTAGCTTATGTAACTGTGTGTTTAAGCCTTTCTGTCGAGTGTTAAGTTCCGACAAACTATCATTGTTCTTTTGTAATTCTCGCTGTTGTAAACGCAGTCGTTTGGTCTGTTTTACAATATACGTGATGGCTACGAGTAGGAAAATTAGGAGCAATGAGATGGCAATGATAGCAATCATCTGCACCCGATTACGCGTGTTTAATGTCTGTTGATAGCTGTTGACAATGACTGGTAACTTATTAGATATCTCTATAATACGTAGTCTGTTGTTATAGAAACGAGCATCTTCAAGTGACTTTTGAATATACTCCTGTGCTCGATCAATTCGGTTTTTATCATGCTCAAAGATGTACATGGCAAGCGTTTGTAAGGCGTAATTCTCCATCGTACAGTTCTCAGCATCAGCAATACTGGACAATAGAAGATACCTTTCTTGCTGATCCGTTCGCCCTTCATTGGCGTAGCTTCCTGACAAGGCAAAGCATGCCATAGCATAAAATCGTGAGTCGGTGGGTAAGAGGCTAGCTGCTTTTAGATAATGAGAACGTGCTTTCTTGGGGTCGTTAAGTACAAACACGCAATATTCCCCATAGTAGTATTCGTAGGTTCTTGCGGTTTCATCGCAATAATCCATTGCTTTAATCAATGCCTGCTTAGCCTTCTCACGATGGATGGGAGCGTATTTCTGGTCATTACAAAAGTCTGCCCAATAAGTATGAATACGGAAGAGAGAGAGGTAAAAATCGAACTTTTGTGTTCTATCCAGCGCTGTTGTATCCACTAAACTTATGGTTTCTATAGCCTCATTGTATAATCCGCCGATAGAAAGAAGCTCCGCTTTATGAATGACATTGCTGTTATAATAATATGTATTCGCTGTTTCCTTTGCTAAGTCAATGCCTTTGTCGAGGTAAGTCATTGCTGAATCAAATTGGAAAACATAGTATTCTTGATAAAGCAAGTCGTATGTCTGCAATCGTTTTAAGGTCTTTTCTTCTGTGAGAAGTCCTTTTTTTATTCGGTTAATAGTCTCATTTTTCCTTTTAATATGAGCTGTTTGATGACTCAAGAGAAGGTCTAACTGCTCTTGTAAATGTTGTGTGTCATTGTCAGCAAAGAGACCTGTTGGCAATGCTAGTAAGGATATGTATAAAAGTAATTTGCGCATCTTTTAATCTCTTCTGACTGCAAAGATAATACTTTACTATCAATTAAGAGATATCTACTTAATATAATTATTATCTTCATTCAAAGACTTGATTGCTAATGTCTTAAACGATAATACTTGTCGAAATTGTCTACTTATCAACTACTCAAAGAACCTTTTATTCACTTTTTTAGCTATCTTTGCAAGTAAAGATAATTAAAAATTAAAATCCAATTAATACTTTTAACAAAACAATGAAGAGATTCAATATTGCCCTTATGGGGCTTTTGATGGGTATGGCAAACCTTGCTTCTGCGCAGACGGTTACGTCTCCTAATGGTAAGATTGCTGTTAAGTTCTCACTTACAGGAAATGGTGTGCCAACTTATGAGATGACTTACAAAGGTAAGGAAGTCGTTAAACCGTCTCATCTTGGTCTAGAACTAGCAAAGGACAAGCACGCTAGTAAGGGGATGGATGAGACTAGTTTGATGGATGGTTTTCAGACAACTAGCACAAAGACAACCACCTTTGACGAGACATGGAAACCTGTTTGGGGAGAAACTTCAACGATTCGTAACCATTATAACGAGCTTGAGGTAGACCTTAACCAACCTAGTAGTAAGCGTGACATCATCATTCGTTTCCGTGTTTATGACGATGGAATGGGCTTGCGTTATGAGTTCCCACAACAGAAAGAGTTAAATTACTTCGTTATAAAAGAGGAACACACGCAATTCGCAATGGCTGGTGATCACACTGCATGGTGGCTCCCTGGAGACTATGACACACAAGAGCAAGAGACGCAAGAGAGCAAGCTCTCTGAGATACGCTCACGTTTCCATGATGCTGTGAATTGGAGTAACTCTTCTGTAGGAGTGTTCTCTGAAACGGGCGTTCAGACCTCTTTACAGATGAAGTCAAACGATGGTCTCTACATTAATATACATGAGGCTGCATGTGAGAACTACGCTACGATGCACCTTAACTTGGATGATAAGAACATGGTGTTTGAGTCTTGGTTGACTCCAGATGCAACTGGTTTGAAAGGCTTCATGCAGACACCTTGCACAACACCTTGGCGTACGGTCATGGTGAGCGATGATGCTCGTGATATGTTAGCAAGCAACTTGATTCTCAATCTCAATGAACCATGTAAGATTGAAGATACCTCTTGGATTCATCCAACTAAGTATTGTGGTGTATGGTGGGAAATGATTGCTGGTGGTAAGTCATGGGCTTACACCGATGATTTCAACTCTGTTAAGCTCGGTCAAACAGACTATGCTCATGCCAAACCAAACGGTCATCACCCTGCAAACACAGCCAACGTGAAGAAGTATATAGACTTTGCTGCAGCGAACGGATTGGACCAAGTGTTGGTAGAAGGCTGGAACATCGGTTGGGAAGACTGGTTCGGACACTGGAAACAAGATGTGTTTGACTTCGTAACTCCCTATCCTGACTTTGATATAAAGGCTCTTAACGAGTACGCCCATTCGAAGGGTGTGAAGCTGATGATGCACCATGAGACCTCTTCAAGTGCTCTTAACTATGAGAGACACTTAGAGGATGCGCTCAACCTGATGAATAAATACGGTTATGATGCAGTAAAGACTGGATATGTCGGAGACATCATTCCACGTGGTGACCATCACTATTCTCAATCAATGAACAACCACTACATGCACGTAATTAAGGAGGCGGCAAAGCATCATATCATGGTGAATGCACATGAGGCAACGCGTCCTACAGGTCTTTGTCGTACTTATCCGAACATGGTGGGCAATGAGTCTGCACGTGGAACAGAGTACGAAGCGTTCGGAGGAAGCGACCCCAACCACACTGTGATATTGCCTTTCACACGCTTACAGGGCGGTCCTATGGATTACACTCCTGGTATTTTAGAGACTCAACTGTCTACTTGGTGCAGCAACAAGAGCTGGGTTCACACCACACTCGTTGGCCAGCTCGCTCTTTACCTAACCATGTATAGTCCATTGCAGATGGCTGCCGACCTTCCAGAGAACTATCAGAAGTACAACGATGCATTCCAGTTTATTAAGGATGTAGCCGTTGACTGGGACGATAGTCGTTATCTTGAGGCAGAACCTGCACGCTATATTACAGTTGCAAGAAAGGCTAAAGGCACCAATAACTGGTTCGTTGGAGGTAAGACGGGACTTGCTGCTCACACGAGCAACATCAAGTTAGACTTCTTAGACAAGGGTCGCAAATATGAAGCAACCATCTATGCTGATGCTAAGGATGCCGATTATGAGAAGAATCCAAAGGCGTATACTATCACAAAGCGTAGCGTTAAGAAGGGTGATGTCCTTAAGTTACAAGAGGCTCGCGGAGGTGGTTTTGCCATCAGTATCAAGGCTCTTTAAGGAGGGTGAATACACATTGAAGTGTAGCTAAATAATAGCAAGTCGCATGACTTATGCAGTTTTCTTGGGACTGACTTCATGCTGACATAAGTGTTGCGACTTGCCTTTTTCTCCCCTTTCTGATAGACTAATTCTCATAAAAAAGCAAACTTTTTTAACCCAAACATACTAAATACTCGAATGCTACGTATATATATTAATGAGAGATTTTAAGCCCAAATTAATCGTGATGAGAATGAGAAGAATCTTTATCTTAGGTGCATTCTTATGTGTTACCTCGCTTATGAAAGCACAGTTGTATGCGCCTACACTAGATGACCTTGATAAGGTTCTTGCTGCTTCGGGACAGTATGATAAGCAGTTTGAACATAATATTGAGAAGGTAAAAAAGCAATTTCATGCTGCCAAAACAAAGCAGAAAAGATACGACTTGACCGATAAACTCTTCAACTTATACATCTCTTATTCCGTCGACTCAGCCATTGTCTACGCTGAAAAGAAGCTACAACTGGCTAAGCAGATGAACAATAAAAGAGATATAGGGGACGCTAAACTCAATCTTGCCTACCTATTTATAAAAGGTGGACAGCTCAAGGATGCAAGTGACTTAGTTGAATCTATTCAACGAGATGAGCTTGTGCCGAGTCTTTCCTTTTACTATTTTTCAACACGAAAGACGCTCTATGACAACCTTGCCGATGCTGCCTTAACTCCATGGCAACGCAAACAATACACCCAACTAGCTGAAGTTTGCAACGATTCTATCGTTGACCATGGTACAAGAGTGGATATTTGGTCACGTGCAGAGAAGTTTGTTAACCATCATCAAGACGAACAGGCGAAGCAGATACTACTTGAGGCTTATGCCAAGTTAAAGCCTTACGACAGGCAGATGGGCTTTGTTGCCTACTCATTAGCAGAGATATACAGACGCCAGAAAGAGGTTGATGAACAAAAGAAGTTCCTCATTGCAGCCGCAATCTCCGATATTCACAACTCCGTTAAGGAATATCTTGCGTTACAGGAATTGGCTACCCTTCTCTTTGAAGAGGGCGATAACAAGCGCGCCTACGCCTATATGGGGCGAGCTTTGGACGATGCCGTCTTCTGTAATGCACGTCAACGTACAATCGCAATGGCTGATGTTTGGCCTGTTATTCAGAAGTCGCACGAGCGTGAGAGCGCCTCTCGAACACTTTGGTTAACAATAGGATTGATACTTATCAGTCTGTTGTCTGTATTCCTCATTGTGATGATATTCTATATTAATCGTCGCCTCAAAGAGTTGAAAGAAACCCGTAAGCTCCTCTCAACAACTAATGAGCAACTCAAGGAATCGAACCATATTAAGGACGAATACATCACTCGATTCCTTAGCCAATGTTCAATGTATATTGATAAACTCGATACTTATCGCAAGCATATCTATCGACTTTTCTCTGCTGGCAAACGTGCAGAACTGATGGAAACACTCAAGTCACAAGAGTTTGTCGATCGAGAGTTAGAGTCCTTCTATGCTAACTTTGATGAAACGTTCCTTGGGCTTTTCCCCAACTTTGTAGAAGACTTTAATGCCTTACTAAAGCCTGATGAGCAAATCATACCGAAGCAATCAAGACGTCTATCAACCGACTTGCGTATCTTTGCACTCATACGTCTTGGTGTGAAGGAAAACGAGTTGATCTGTTCGTTCCTGCGTTGTTCCAAGGCTACTGTCTATGCTTATCGCTCGCGTGTGCGCCTTAAATCATTATGTCCTGATAAGTTTGATGAACAGGTGATGAGGCTTTAATCGTATCTAACATTTGATAATTTAGATAATCGCCACAACTCTTATTATATGTAAAAGGGTTGTGGCGATATTCTTTTTGTCCCTTTTCATCGGTTAATTTAATGCCTCTTAGTCGAATGAAACATGCCCCTTTCTTATAGTGTAAACCATCAGTAATCATCGTGTAAACGCTCATACGTTATAAAAAATAATCTAATTTTATTAGAAGATTGGTTTGTTTTAAAGCAACTTTTAGACTATTTTCTTGTTCAAAAGAGTATCTTTAGAGATAGAAACGATATTCTTTAGCCATTTTAAATATGCTCTTTCATTATTGTAAATACCACTAGAAGCGTTCTTGTAAGCCTTTTCTATAAGCCTTACTTGTCAATTGTTTTTCTTAGAAATATAGTGTTTAACCTGTGAAGATAGTTTAATATCTCATTCATAAAAGTATTTGATTTTAGCTAAAAAACACTTGGTAATAGGTCTAATAACATTATGTTATACTTATAAAATCTGGCTTTTAGAAATTGCTAAGTACTTAATAATCAGTTATTATACCCTTTGAAGCATTTGTATCAATACAATAGGTATATTTAATATAAGCATATCTTTTTGTAACTTTGCACACGTAAAAAAAGCGAGAGAACTATTAATGTTATAAAAAGTTGACATGTGATCAAGGGTACAAAGAGGACTATTTTCTAGGATGTAATAATCATTTAAACATTTATTTATCACACGACATCCAGCCAATGCGTGCCTATCAATCACCAAGAAAACTTAAAATTAAAATTTAAAACAAATGAAGAGAAAATTACTTCTGGCGTTGTTTGCAATCATCTCACTAGGATGTTTTGCAGACTCTCAACCAACAGATGATGAGCGAAGAGCCAACCTGTTCGTCAACAATGGTATGCTGTTTAGTATCCAGAATTTCGCGGGTGTTTCCTCACAGGACAACACTGTTGAGTTCTGTGGTTGGACTGCTTTGACTGATTTGAGCACTGATGCAAAGAAGAATGCGGCTTTGGCTGATGCGCAGTTTAATGCCATTCGTAAGGTAGGAGAGATTACTATTCCTGAAACTGTAACAGCTGCTGTTACTTACAATGGAGTACTTCAGGGTAATGCTACTTATAAGGTTACCATGCTTCGTGCTAACCTTTTCCGTGCAGCAAGCTCTGGTGTTACAAGCCAGATTACTAAAATTACAATCCCAAAGACAGTCGAGCACATCGAATCACGTTGTTTTGATGAGTGTGTAAACATGACTGAATTTGTCATTGAGGGTGCTACTGATAATACTTCTCAGTTGAAGGAGATTGACTCACATGCATTCTTAAACTGTAAGAAGTTGGCGTCTATCACGCTTCCTAATTCGGTTACTTACTTAGGTGAAAATAATCCTAACTCTAGCGACGGTGGTGTGTTTGAAGGCTGTGAGTCGCTTACCTCTTTCACATTCCCAAGTAGTTATATTTCAGACAACTTGCCAAGTTTCACCTTCAAGAACTGTAAGAACTTAGCAACTATCAATTGGAATGGTTATAAACCAAAGCGTTTAAACAGCTGCGCATTCTGGGATTGCGATAAAATCACATGGTCTCAAATTCCTCAATCAGTAGAGGAGTTAGGCGATAACTGCTTCTATATCTGTGATGATTTGACGTCTGTTGACCTCTCAAGAATCAAGAAGATGGACACAGGTGTGTTCTGGGGGACACCTTTAACATCTGTTGAATGGCCTGCAGCAGTAACTGAAATTCCTGCAAATACATTCTGGGCTTGTGGTCAACTAACAACTATCAAAGGTATTCCTGGGCAGCCAGGTGCATGGGATAACATCACTAAGATTGGTGCAAATGCATTCAATATGTGTGCTGCTTTGACTACTATTAAGTTGCCAGCAGAGCTTAAGACAATTGATGCGCAGGCTTTCCGAAGCTGTGATCATTTAGCTACAGTAGACTATGGTACTAAGGTTGAAACTATCGGTGACGGTGCTTTCTGGTCTACTGGTGCATTGAAGAAGTTCTTCTTCAAGGGTTCTGTTAAGACACTTGGTGCTGATGCTTTCCGAGAGAGTGGACTTACTTGTGTTCACCTCAAAGGTGATATGACTATCGGTAAAGGGGCTTTCATGGACTGTAAAAGCTTGAAGTACGTAGAGTTCCCTGCTACATCTTTAGCTACTCAGCCATTGACTTATGTGGCAGAAAGCATGTTTGCAGGTTGTACAAGTCTGCCTTTCATCACTCTTCCATCTACTGTAACAGAGATAAAGGCTAACGCTTTCAATGGTTGTTCACACTTGAATTACGTTAATATCTTGGCTGAAACTCCAGCAACATTAACTACTAACGCATTCGATAACACACCAAAGAATATCTATGTAAAGGCAAGTAAGTTGTCTGCTTATCAGGCAAATACTGATTGGAATACACTCAACTTGAAGGATACTTACGAGCAGAGACTCGCTACAAAGTATGCTACTTTCACCCACGACTTCCCTGTAGACTTCGTTGCTGCTAATGGTCGTGATGCTATGGAAGCTTACGTAGGTAAGAGCACATACAAGGTTACGCAGCCAACAAAGATTCAGAAGATATTGAAGATGACAAAGGCTACTTCAATCGCAGCCAACGAAGGTGTTATCCTTGCAGGTACACCTGGTACTACTTACACCTATCGTATCGCAGAGTCAGCTGTTGCTAAGCTTGCTGATAACAAGGTAATGCCAGTTCGCGAAGATACTCTTCTTTATCAGACAGAGACAGACGGTAAGAGTAACTGGACACTACAGTCTGATTATAAGTTGCACTTAACTCAGGACGCAAAGACCATCTACTGTGGTAGAGCTTACGTTCATGAAACCAACGAGACAGGTGTTCAAGGAGCAAAGTCAGTAGTCTTCGGCTTAAGTCTTGACGATGAAGATGGTAATATGACCAACGATGCTACAGGTATCGAAAGCATTGATGCAGCAGGTAAGGCTGATGATGACAATGTTTACTATACCATTTCAGGTGTTCGAGTAGTGAACCCAACAGAGAAAGGTGTATATATTAAGAATGGCAAAAAAGTTATTGTACGATGAAAAAGAACTATGTTAGTCCTGTCACAGAACAGGTAGAGATAAAGCTAGAGAAGCATTTGTTAGACTTGTCATTTGATGATACTCCAGCAGATCCAGGTACTGCTCTCGGTAAGAAACATGTATTTGATGACATGGACGATGACTATTCAGATAGAGTGAATGTAACATCAGGTGGTGACGTATATGTGGGTAACCGCAGGTCACTATGGGATGATTAAATATTAGAACTAAATTTATATTGAAAGGGCATTGCCACGTGTCTAGCCTAAAGGGGTTAGTGTGTGGCGATGCTTTTTATATTTAATAAGGTGGTAATTCATCATAGTTTTAATGAGAAAGGATAATTAATGAGATTGAAACGATTACTTTTTTTGTGTACAGCATTACTATCGTTTACAACGTCGTTTGCTGATGATTTTGTGCAAAATAGCATTAAATACACAACTAGTTCGGATAAGACTGTGACGTTGGTGGATGGTAAGTCTACCAGTGGTGACGTTGTAATACCATCCAGTGTAAGGTATGGTAAAAATGATTATGCGGTCACAGTCATTGAACATAATGCTTTCCAGGGGAATAACTCGATTACATCTGTGATTATTCCTAGTTCTGTTAACAGTATTGGTTATAGTGCTTTCAACGCTTGTAAGAACCTTCGTTCCGTAACAGATGCGTCAAGCAATGCTAATATGCAGGGCTATGAATACACTGATTGTACCAATCTTCAATCGGTAACATTGTCAGGTTCCTTACAAACGATTGGTTATCGTTCCTTTGCCAACACTGGGTTAACATCCTTGGTGTTGCCTGCCAATGTGAAAGAGATTGGTGGACAAGCCTTCCAAGATTGCCAACATTTGACACAGGTGCAGTTTGATAGCCGTTTAGAAGTTATCAAGGATCATGCCTTTAAGCAGACGGGACTTATTACTTTGGAGCTTCCTAGTGGTGTTAATGAGATTGGAGAATGGTCGTTTGAAGGTTGTCAAAACTTGAAGAAGGTGGTCTTGCCACTTCGAGCAACAGCCTTAGGAACAGGTAGTTTCTTCCATTGTACATCATTGGAATCAGTTGTTATTCCAGGTAATATCACCACTTTCAATGACAATACCTTTAATGGTTGTAGCCGTTTATCGGCTGTTTATTATTTAGGTGATAACCAACCTAGCATTAATCAATACACTTTTGCGGGTGTTGATAACAAATTCAACTTCTATGTGAAACCATCTGCTTTGGCAAACATAAGGGGTGTTGCTTATATATCAGATAAGGTGAAGGATAGCTTCCCCTATCAACAAAGAAGTAAGTATGCCACCTTCTCAAGTGAATTTGCAGTTGATTTCGCTTCTGTGAATGGCTTGAAAGCATATATAGCAAAGGGTGTTGGTGAGAATAACTCAGTCAACTTGCTTCCTATTACGACTGCTGGTGCAGGTACTGGACTCGTTATTGAGGCTACACCAAACACTGTTTATCAACTCCGTTTGGCTGATAATGATACTCACTATGACGACAATGCACTCCATGTAGCAACTAGTGAGATTGCCAACAATGCAACGATTCAGCATAAGGCTGACCTTACTTACCTTTCTAACCCAGTTGATTTGACAACTGATAAGGTACGTTATGAGCCTAATAGCACTGTTACTTTCACAACTAAGTATGCTTTCCCAGATGGAGCAAAGGTGCGTTATCTACATGGAAATAAGGTTGTTGCCACTGCAGATATCAGTGGAAAGACCTCATGGACATGGAAGGTTCCTGCTGACAACTTCACTGGTTATCTTGCAGAAGTTTATACTACAGTAGGTACAACTGACAATGTTTATGCAACAATAGGTATTGATGTCTCAACGGAATGGGGTCGTTTCCCACGTTATGGATTTGTTTCTCACTACGATGCAAGCAAGACGCTAGATAAGGTAAAGGGCGAGGTTGCTATGCTCAATCGCTATCACATGACTGGTATTCAGTTCTATGACTGGCAGTGGCAACATCATATTCTATTCCCTCAAGACTCTACACATTGGAAAGATATTGGTTTGCGTAATGTCTATAAGTCGTCAATAGATAACTACATCAACCAGTTGCATGGTGTAGGAAGCAAGTGTATGTTCTATGACTTGATATATGGTGTGACTGGAAACATGAATGGCAACACACCAGAAACACCTGACAATCTTGATAAAGACGGCGTTAGCAGTGATTGGGGATGGATTGACTTGCATGAAAAGAAAGGTGGTGGTTACGATCTCCATCAGTATCAGTATCCTCTTGGTAGTTGGCCGAGCATATACGTAATGAACCCTGGTAATCAGAATTGGGTAAACTATCTTGCAGGTTCTATTAATAAGGTTTATCAGAACTTTGGCTTTGATGGTTATCACATCGACCAGTTGGGTCATCAACGTGATGCTTATTACGTTAACTTGAAGAGTAAGAAAGTGAACGGAAAGAAGGTTTATACTGATGGTGACCGCCGTAACACGAATGACTTTGAGGGCTATTTTGCTAACTTCATCAACCGCATGAAGGCGGATAACCACAATAAGTATCTTGTGATGAACGCTGCTTCAAGCTTCGGAGGACCAAACATTGTGGGTACAAAGAACGTTGAATTTGGTTATAATGAGATGTGGGGAGGTGACGACTACTACTGGAATTATCGCAAGATCATACAGGATAACCGTCGTAACAATGGTAAGAACACCTTTAATACAGTGTTCGCTGCCTATTTGCATTGCCGCAATGGTCGCCCAGGAGAGCTTCGCTTGAGTAGTGCTTTGATGGGAGAAGCTACAATCTTTGCCCTTGGTGGATCAAGAATAGAGCTTAGTGGAGATCACATGTTGTTCACGGAATACTTCCCAGATGACACTCGTCCAATGTCAAGTAAGCTGCAAAAGTCAATCATTCACTACTATGATTTCCTTACAGCATACGAGAATTACTTGCGAGATAACAATGCGGAAACAACTGTAAGTATGACGATGGATGGCAAGCAAGTGGCAGCTTGGGATCTCTCTAACCCTGATCCAAGTCTAAACGAACATCCAGAGAAGCAGACAATAGGACCTAAGCCTTACATGGTGAACACTTACAGCACCAAGAAGGGGGATGTTACAACAATCCAGTTGTTGAACTATAGCAATGTTTCAAGGGACAACTTCAATATTCGCGACTTGTCAGAAACAATGCCATTGCCTAATGTCTTGAACAATAAGAAGATTGTACTTGACGATGCGCAGCCTGTTGCACGTATTTGGGTTGCTAGCCCTGACCGTCTTGGTGGTGCTCCACAAGAGTTAGACTTCACGCAGAGTAGCGGTAAAGTAACGTTTACCTTACCTTCTTTGGAGTATTGGACAATGGTTGTTGTAGAGCATGGTCCGAAGTCAGTAGACAATAGTTCTCGTATTAAGAACTATGTCTTGAGTGGTGAGAGTTTCTCTTTGGCACAGCAGAATAGCCTTGTTGCGGGTGATGTTTATTTGTCTTTCCCTGCTTCACTTGTGTCAGCAACGACAAACGTAATGCCTTTGAAGATGGTTACAGAAGGTATTAAGAGCCTTACTAATGTGTGTGGCAATAGTTCAGATGACTATTATACGTTATCAGGAATAAAGCTACAAAAGCCTTCGAAAGGTGTTTACATTCATGATGGTAAGACTATTGTTGTGAAGTAAAGTAAACCATTAGATTGATAAATCCCCCTCTTTATTGTGTGAAACAATAGAGAGGGGGACTTTTTTATAGTCATTTATTAGAGTGAATTGACACGCAACTTGAAGTACAGTTGACGTGTAAGTTAGAGTACAATGAACCTTTAAGTTAAAGTACAACTAAGCTTTAACTTAAAGTAGGATTGTCGTTTAACTTAAAGTATAATGATCGTCTAATAATGGTTCTTAAAAGTCTTTTATCTCGATGAAATCGTGATAATTTCCACGAATCATATTACGCTTTTGTAAGTCGTCTAATAGTGCGATAAGACTATTCCAAAAGCCTTTCATATTGTATAGAACCACCTTTTTATGGTGATAGCCGATAGTGTTTGAGGCTATAATAGTGAAGACTTCATCGAGAGTACCTACTCCTCCTGGTAGTGCATAGAACACATCTGCACGCTCCATCATGATAGCCTTGCGGTCAGTGAGGTCTTCACAAGGGATTTCCACATCAACGTAATCACTCATTCTGCGCCCTTCCTCCATGATACGTGGGATGACGCCGATGGTTCGCCCACCAGCTTCATGAACGGCCTTACCGATACATTCCATCAGACCAGAGTTTCCTCCGCCATATACTAAGGTGTGCCCATTCTCGCCAATCCATCTTCCCAACGTCTCAGTTAAGCGAAAGTAGTCTGGGGCGATATTGTTATTTGCGGAACAAAATACTGCTATTTCCATCTAATTACCTATGTTTGTTTGTGTACAAAGATACTAAAAAAACATGAATCGAGTGTGTTATATCAATGTTGCCTTCGTCTTTTATTCTATTAAAAAAAGGTTCGCTAAGTGTGATTAGCGAACCTCTTATAAGATCAATGGATGAGTATCAGTTTTATTCAGCCAATAGCTTAGCAGCCATCTCACGTCCTAAGCGAGCACATTCAGCCTTGATTTCTGGTGTGAGAGCCTGCTTCATCTCAACAGGTTCGCCCACCTTCTCGAAGTGGAGATGATTCTCATTCCATTCCCCGATAGCTGCAACCGCCTTTGAAGCCCATGAGTAAGAGCCGAACCAACCGATGTAATGGTTCTTAATGTCACGATTGGCAACCTCTTGGAGTAGTACGTCCATCTCGTGATAAAGCCCTGCATTGTAAGTAGGAGCACCCACGATGAGACCACGGAAGCGGAAGATATCTTGAAGAATGTAGCTGTGGTGCGTCTTTGATACATTATAAAGACGAATGTCCTTAACGCCTGCTAAAGATGCTGCACGTGCTATTTGTTCTGCCATTCGTTCGGTATTCCCATACATTGTACCATAGCAGATGACCAAACCAGGGTCTGTTTCATACTTTGACATGCGGTCATATAAACTGATAACTTTATCTACATACTTATGCCAAACAGGTCCATGTGTAGAGCAGATATAGTCTATGTGAATACCAGCGAGCTTCTTCAAAGCATTCTGAACAGGTGTTCCATACTTTCCAACGATGTTTGAGTAATAGCGAACCATCTCTAACCAGCACCAGTCGGTATCAATCTCTTGATCGATGAAACCGCCATTTAATGCACCAAAACAGCCGAAAGCATCGCCTGTAAAGAGGTGAGATACCTCACCTTTACATAATGTCATCATTGTTTCTGGCCAGTGAACCATAGGTGTCATAAAGAACTGTAAGGTGTGAGCACCTAGTGAGAGCTCTTCTCCGTTCTTAACTTCTATGGTGTTATCTTTGATTCCGTAGAAGCCAGACATCATGTCGAAGGTCTTCTTGTTACCAATGACTTGTATGTTAGGATAGTACTTCTTCAATAGAGCTAACGATCCAGAGTGGTCAGGCTCCATGTGATTAATGACGAGATAGTCAATCTGTCGGTCGCCCAAAACCTCTCGGAGTTTTTCAATGAACTGTACGAAGAAGTCTACCTCAACGGTATCAATAAGGCAAACCTTCTCATCGTCGATGAGATAAGAGTTGTAACTAACACCGTAAGGCAATGGCCACAAGCCCTCAAAGAGAGCTTTGTTCCGATCGTTAACGCCTACGTAATAAACTTTATTGGCAATTTCTATCATTTTTATATCATGTTTAGTGTGGTCTGTTCGGGTGTGTTTTAGGAATGAGAGAGCTTCATTTTCTCTCCAAACTCCTTGCTTACATAGTTGAAGATGTCCTTACAACAATCAGCAGAGAAGGCTAAGGCACATTCAATCACCTTGTCCCATTGTTCTTCCGTTAAGCCCCTTTCGAGGTCAGCACGTGTAATACCATGTTTCAAGATACCGAATATAATACCTGCATTGAAGTTATCTCCAGCCCCGATGGTACTAACAACATTCGTGTTAAGAACAGCGTATGACTTCTTAAAATCACGTCCTCCACGTATCTCTACAGGTTGACTTCCGTGTGTATAAACAAATTGTTTGCAATAGAAAGAAATCTCTGCATTGTACACCTTATCGGCTTCCTCCTTTTTATAAAGCGTCGCAAAATCCTCATGACTACCCCGAACAATGTCAGCATAATCGAGGTTCTCTATCAGATTAGGTGTTATCTTGATGACCTCATCCTTATGTGCTAATCGGAAGTTAACGTCATAATAGATGATAGCTCCACGTGAATGAGCATAATCAAGAAGTCCCATTACTTGTGGACGTATAACTGGATTCACCGCATAATACGATCCAAAAAGTACGATGTCATCGGGTTGTATATCTGGATAAGTAAACTCTAGTTGGTCATGAGGGTGGTCTTTATAAAAGATGTATTCGGCATCATTGTTCTTATCAAGGAATGCCAATGATACAGGAGACTTCGAGTCTGGGAATATACTGACGTTGTCAGCATTCACACCATTGTCTTGTAAGAACTTAATGATGTATTCTCCAACATGGTCATTACCTGCTTCTGAAATGAACGTGACGTCCACTCCACACCGACCCAATGAAGTGATAGCATTGAAGGTAGAGCCACCTGGCACTGCTTCCACTGGTTTATTATCCTTGAAGATGATGTCTAAGACTGTTTCACCTATACCTATTACTTTCCGCATTTGATTGTGAATTACAATTGTGTTCCACTTTAGTTGTGCAAATATAGTGTAATTTAAGCGGACTACAAAAAGTTTCTCTCTTCTTTTTTTATTGGTCGCCAAAGACGCTTACTATATCATTCTTTTTTCTTACTTTTGCACTATGATACACTATCAAACGGCAGTTTTGGATAACGGACTGCGTATTATCGCTCTTCAAACAGCCTCACCTGTGGTTTATTGTGGCTACCAAATCAATGCAGGGGCAGCCCATGAGCAGTCGAACGAGGAGGGAATAGCACATTTCTGTGAGCATGTTACATTCAAGGGTACGACTCGTCGCACCGCTTTAGACGTCATAAACTGTCTTGAGGAGGTGGGAGGTGATTTGAATGCATTTACCACTAAGACCGATACGGTGTATTATTCTGCTATCTTGAAGGAACATCTTCCAAGGGCGATAAGCCTTCTTACGGATATAGTCTTTCATAGTGTCTATCCTCAGAGGGAGATTGATAAGGAGGTGGAAGTCATCTGTGACGAGATAGAATCGTATAACGACAGCCCTTCTGAACTGATATATGATGAGTTCGAGAACCTTATCTTTCATGGTCATCCATTGGGGCATAACATCTTAGGGGCGTCAGAACGTGTGAGAAAGTTCACTACCAAAGATGCACTTCACTTCACGCAGCAACATTACCGACCTGATAATGCTGTCTTCTTTGCCTATGGCAACGTTGATTTCAACATACTTCTGCAACTCTTGTCACAAGAGAATGGCACAAATGTGACCATGGTTGGCGAACTTGATAAGCATTTGGAGAAGCCATTGCCAGTATTGAGTGCATACGAACCACAGACAATTAAGATTGACAAACACACTCATCAAGCACATGTAATGATTGGTAATCGTGCCTATGCAGTGCATGACAAAAGGCGAATGGCACTCTATCTCTTGAATAATATATTAGGTGGTCCAGGTATGAGTGCACGTTTGAACCTTGCATTACGCGAACGGAGAGGGCTGGTGTATACGGTAGAAAGTACGATGGTAAGCTATTCTTCAACTGGATTATGGAGTATTTACTTTGGTTGTGACGCACAAGACGTGGATGAATGTATGGCTCTTGTACGTGCAGAATTAGACCATTTCATCGAGAAACCATTGACTGATTCAGAGCTAACAATAGCCAAACAGCAGATTAAAGGACAGATTGGTATTGCCTGCGACAACCGTGAGAACCTTGCACTCGACTTCGGTAAGGGCTTCTTGCACTATGGTTGGAAGAAGGACATCACGGCTCTTTATCGTAATATTGACGCTATTACGGCAGAGGAGATACAAGCTGTTGCACAAGAGTTATTCGTTGAAGAACAACTTACGAAACTAATTTACGAATAGGAATTTATAGATATGAAACAGAGGTGTTTGACGTTTTTTTCTTTGAAAAAGGGATTGCTGTGGCATGATATTCTCTGTTTACTTTAATATAGGAATTAGCTAACAAACATACATAACATAAATAATGCAGGATAATGAAAGCAAACATTGCGCATACAGATAAGCAAAGAGTCGTTATCGTTGGAGGTGGACTAGGTGGATTGGAATTGGCATCTAAGTTGGTTGATAACGACTTTCAAGTGGTCTTGATAGATAAGAATAACTATCATCAGTTCCCTCCTTTAATTTATCAAGTGGCATCAGCAGGACTTGAGCCAAGTAGTATCTCGTTTCCATTCCGCCGTATCTTCCAAGGAAAAGACGATTTCTTCTTCCGCATGGCAAAGGTAGAAGCTGTGGATACTGCGGCTAAGAAGATTCAAACATCAGTGGGTGAGATACGTTATGACTACTTGGTTTTGGCTGCAGGAGCGAAGACAAACTACTTTGGAAACAAGGATATTGAGGCAACAACACTCCCGATGAAGACGGTGGGAGAGGCTATGCGCCTTCGTAATACCATCCTTCGTAATCTTGAGAAGGCTGAGACAGAGGATGATCCTGCACGCAAACAAGCTCTTATGAACATCGTTGTTGTGGGTGGAGGTGCCTCTGGTGTGGAGATCGCAGGTGCTGTAGCCGAGATGAAGAAGAATATTTTGGAGCGTGATTACCCTGATCTTGAGGCCTCACAGATGCACATTTATCTTGTTAATGCAGCTGATAGACTTCTTTCGGCAATGGATCCTGCATCCTCTGCAAGGGCTGAGCGCGATTTGAAAGGGCTACATGTGCATATTCGTCAGCCGCAGTTTGCAACAGAGTATAAGGATGGTATCTTGAAAACAAGTGCCGGGCTTGAGATTCCTGCAGAGACAGTTATCTGGGTGAGTGGTATTTGTGCGAACACTATCGAGGGTTTGCCGAAGGAAAGCATAGGTCATGCTGGTAGAATCCTTACCGATCGTTTCTGTCGTGTGAAGGGCTTACAAGATGTTTATGCTATAGGCGATCAGAGTTTGATAGAGGGCGATAAGGAGTATCCGTTAGGTCATCCTCAGTTAGCACAAGTGGCTTTGCAACAGGCAAAATGTGTTGCACATAATCTTAAAAACCAGTTGAAAGGACAGGAAGAAAAGCCATTTAAGTACAAAAACCTCGGTGTTATGGCGACCATTGGGCGCAATCATGCAGTTGCAGAGATTAATGGTCAAAAGTTTGGAGGATTCCCTGCTTGGTTCTTGTGGTTGGTAGTTCACCTTCGTTCTATTCTAGGAGTAAAGAACAAGACATTCATTCTCTTAAACTGGGTTTGGAATTATTTGAATTACAAACAGAGCCTGCGTCTGATACTGAAAGCCAAGTAAATCTTTCAGTTCAGCAGTCTAGTAGGATAAGAATTTACCCTTTGGTGCAATGGTTGATAGCATGTTTAACCTTGCACCAAAGGGTATTTTATTATCTGATAGATACTTCTTTTTGTTTGAAAGAATGTTTGTTTGTCATGAAAAATAGTCTAAAAAATAGAATTAAATAAACTAATCTTCTTTGATTAATAGTTTATTTTTGTTTTTAACTAATACTCCTTTGCACTATAGGAGTAAGTTTCCTTCGATTTAATTAGCTGTTATTAGGATTTTAATTAGGTGTTAGTAAGATAAGTATTAGATGTTAGTAATAAACAAAAAGACTTCGCATCCCTGCGAAGTCTTTCATTTAACATCTAACTTACTCACGTAAGTTGTATGCTTCTGTACTAACTCAAATAATTAACTTTAATAACGACTATTTTTCTATTTGACGTTACAAAGGTACGAAAAAAGTATTAAAAGAGGACATTCTGATAAGTAAATTCTTTTGCTTTTAGACTTTATAACAGTAAGAAAAGTTCGTCCATATTTATGCAAAGTATATATAGTGAACATCGTAAACTATTTGTTTCTTATTCTCTAAGAAGGCTGATTTATAGTTTGTTTTATTTGTAAGATCCAACTTCTTGGCGTACCTTTGCACCCCATAAAGGTAGCATGCCACCTGAGAGTCTGCGTGTTTTAGTTGAAGAGAAGAGCGCAGGCAAGTGTCTTTCTGTGGGTTCGTTTGGTGGCGAGTTTACCTTTTCTATAGGATAATAAATAATAAACAAACGAATTTGAAGACATTTGAAAAGTTGGGCGTGAGCGAAGAGATTCGCCGTGCCATTAGTGAGCTTGGATTTGAACATCCAATGCCTGTACAAGAAGAAGTAATCCCTTATTTATTAGGTAATCGAAATGACGTTATCGCCTTAGCGCAGACTGGTACTGGAAAGACGGCTGCCTTTGGCTTACCACTGCTTCAGCGGATTGATACAAGCAGTAAGTCGACACAAGCGATAGTGCTTAGTCCGACCCGAGAGTTATGCTTGCAGATTGCAGATGACCTCAAGGACTTCGGTAAGTACATCCCTCATCTGCACATCGCAGCCGTTTATGGCGGTGCTTCCATCGATACCCAGATTCATCAGTTGCGCCATGGTGTACAAATCATTGTGGCTACTCCGGGTCGATTAATCGACTTAATGCACCGTGGAAAGGCTCGTTTGGACCAAGTACGGAACGTTGTTTTGGATGAAGCAGACGAAATGCTGAACATGGGTTTCCAAGAGAGTATCACCGAGATACTCACTGGTGTGCCTGAAGAACGTAATACTCTTCTCTTCTCTGCAACGATGAGTAGGGATGTAGAAAAGGTGGCTAAGGGTTACTTGCACGACTATAAAGAGATTGTTGTGGGCAGTCGTAACGAAGGAGCAGAGAGCGTTAACCATATCTATTATATGGTGAATGCACGCGACAAGTACCTTGCTTTGAAGCGATTGGTGGACTTCTACCCTAAGATCTACGCCATTGTATTCTGTAGAACAAAGGTAGAAACACAAGAGATAGCCGATAAGTTGATTAAAGACGGATACAATGCTGAGTCGTTGCATGGCGACTTGTCACAGCAACAACGTGACCTTACAATGCAGAAGTTCCGCTCGCATCTCACACAAATCCTCGTTGCGACCGATGTTGCAGCACGTGGATTGGATGTGAATGATTTGACACATGTCATCAACTATGGGCTTCCTGACGATATAGAAAACTATACCCACCGTTCGGGTCGTACAGGTCGTGCGGGCAAGAAGGGTACTTCCATTTCGATTATCCACTCTCGTGAGAAATATAAGGTACGTAACATTGAACGTGAGATAGGTAAGGAATTTATTGATGGAACGCTTCCTTCGCCTGAAGAGATATGCAAGAAACAACTCTTCAAAACGATGGATAACATCTTGAAGACGGATGTGGATGAGGAGCAGATAGCACCTTACATGGAGGATATCAACCGCCAGTTCGAGTATATAGATAAGGAGGATCTGATCAAGAAGATTGTTACGTCCACCTTTGGACGCTTTCTTGACTATTATAAGAATGCGCCAGAGATTGAGAAACCATCGGCTCGCAGCAGTCGTGAGGAGGGTCGTAGCGGGCGTAGTGAGGGCAGAGCAACACGCAGTCGTGGCGCACGTAAGGCAGAGAAAGGCTTTAAGCGACTCTTTATTAACCTCGGTAAGAATGATGGGTTCTATCCTGGTGAGGTAATGCAGTTCATTAATAAGAATATGAATGGGCACCAGGCAGTGGGGCATATAGACCTTCTTGCTAAGCAAAGTTACATCGAAGTGCCTGAACAAGACGCCCAGAAGGTGATGAAAGCCTTAGATGGTGCTGTCTACAAGAGGCGTAAAGTGCGTTGTAATGATGCTGATGAGCCAGGGCACGGACGCTCGGCTGGTGGTCGTTCTACTGGTAGTCATGGTGGTTATGGAAGCCGTACTGAAGGTCGCCAAGACGATCGTGGGCGCAGGGGTCGTGGGCGTCGTCAAGCAGAGAATGACGCTCCGTTTGCTGCACATAAGTTCAAGAAGGACGATTGGAAGGAACTTATGAAAGGTGCACCAGCAAAGTTGAAAGGTGAAGAACCCGACTTCTCTGAAGAGGGGTGGGCACGTAGACGCCCGAAGAAGTAAGTCTTATCAACCTTAGTCCGCTGTTATGTTCTATTGTCGTTACCAATCTCCCTTGGGCATACTCGTGCTTGCAGAGGCTGAAGGAAAGCTAAGGTATTGCTGGTGGGAGGATGTTATGGAGAGGAAGATAGGCGATGATTGGACGGAAGTTGATAGTTCGGATGATTCCTTATTGGCTGAGGCTTGTCGGCAGTTAAACGATTATTTCTCTGGCAAACGAGGCTCATTTGACTTACCATTGGGCTTTGACGGAACACCCTTCCAACGTCTCGCATGGCAGACCTTATTAACCATTCCTTACGGCGCGACGCTCTCTTATGCCGAACAAGCTCGAAGAATGGGACGAGAGAAGGCTGTAAGAGCAGTCGGGAATGCCAATGGTTATAACCCTTTAATGCTCTTTGTTCCTTGTCATCGAGTCATTGCTTCGAATGGAACCTTGGGCGGTTATGCGGGTGGAACAGACCGAAAAAGACAATTACTAAGCATAGAGAAAGAGGATGTGTCAGATTAGACACATCCTTTTTGTTGGTAGTAAGCAACCTGTCTCACGCTCCTTAATAATAATGAGTAAACTCCGCTTTGATGGAAGAAAAGCTGTGTTATCACAATAAGAAGCTGGGCTTTAATACCTATCTAGCGGTTTGTTCATAGCTAAAAAGAGGCTGTATCACATCCTTTTATCAATCGTTTGTATTGATAAGAGAACCGATACAGCCTCTTGGTTATTTGTGTTACGCTATCTGATGATTGATATTCTCTTCATCAGATAATCGATTTTACTTGTGCTTATTGTGGATTGATCTCCTTTAATAGGCGGTCAGCATGCCCCCACTTATCCATGAGATAGAGTACAAAACGGATGTCGACGCCAATGCAACGAGCAAGTTTACGGTCGAAGTTGATGTCACTTGAGAGGCTATCCCAGTTGCCATCAAAGGCGAGACCAATGAGTCGTCCCTTGCCATCAAACATCGGGGAACCAGAGTTACCACCAGTGATATCATTGTTAGTAAGGAAACATAGTTGCATCTTACCAGTCGTCTTGTCGGTGTAAGGACCGAAGTCTTTGGCACTCATAAGCTCTTTCATGATAGGTTCTACCTGATAGTCCTCTATCTTTGAGCCCTCATCCATCTTCTTAACAATGCTCTCTGCGGTTGTATAATAGTTGCTGTTGAAGTCTCCAATCATGTATCCTCCCACCTGTCCATACGATAGGCGCATGGTGGAATTGGCATCGCTATAATGTGGCAAGTCCATCTCCATTTGTACTTTAGCCTCACACAACTTCTTCTCTTCAGCGTCAATCTCTTCCGTCTTATTGCTGAGGTCGGCAAGAATGGCACGATAATTTATCAATAAGCTAACGCCTAACAGCACTCCAGGATCCTTGAGTGTCTTCTCGTTCTGATAGAACTTTTGACCTTTCTTGAGTAGTTTGCTATGTGAATAAACGAACTTGGTGTACTTCTCATAATCGTTGCCGAACTCCGTCTTGATGGTCTCGTAGAAGTCAGGAAGGAACTTATCTGGTACATGCTCACAATAGTTTTTAAGCATGGCAGCCGCCATCTCTTGGTCAAGGGCAGGGTTCCATTCATCTTGGTTATCCTCATATACCATGTACTGCTTCTTTGGTTCGTTCGCAGGACCATACACCTTGAGGGAGCCACGAGCCATGTTAAGTGCTCTGGTGAATAACTCTGACGTTTTCCAGAACGACTCCATCCAATACATACTGGCAAGTTTTGCATCATTACTATTCGAATAGAGCTTAGCCAACTTATCGAAGTCAACCTTTACAGTTGGGTCTTGGATATTCTTCTCTTGGAGCCATGCACGAATGCGAGCTTCGTACTCTGCCTTCTGACGAATCAGTCCGATAGAGTCGATACACTTGTTCATTCCCATGGAGTTCTTCCAATAGTTCGCAGCCTGGACGTACCTGTTCTCATATTGTATACGTGTCTTCTCGTTCTTATCCATGTACTTCTTCATGAGTGCGAGTTTGATATCTCGAGCTTGAACACGTACTGAATTGTCGATGTCACGACGCTGTTGAATACCATAAGAAGACAAGTAACGACTTGTTGAACCAGGGTAACCAATGGTCATAGCGAAGTCCTTGTCCTTGTAACCCTGCATACTCACGGGTGCCCAATGGGCTGGGTGATAAGGCACATTGTCCTTTGAGTAGGCTGCAGGACCATTCGTTTTAGGGTCTGCGTAGATACGGAATACAGAGAAGTCACACGTCTGTCTCGGCCACATCCAGTTATCTGTCTCACCTCCAAACTTACCCATACTCTTAGGTACAGTGAATACGAGACGCACATCAGGGAAGTCCTGATAAGTTGTTGCATAATACTTATTTCCCTCATAGAAAGGATCAATGTTGATGTGTAAAGTCTTATCAATCGCCTTGATGGAGTCGGTTAGATGATTCGTGAGAGAGTCTATTATGGCTTCAGTCTGCTGTGCGTTCTTTCCTGCGATGAGCTTATTAACACGTGCCGTAACGTCCTCTTGCTTCTTCATAAACGACACATAGAGGTCCTCGTTAGGTAGTTCTTCAACGTAATTCTTCGCATAGAAGCCATCTTTCATATAGTCATGTTCTACGGTGGAGTGGGCATTGATAGCACTAAAACCGCAATGGTGATTGGTGAAGACCAATCCATCTGGAGATACGACAACGCCAGAACAGTAACCAGAGAAGCTCACAACGTAATTGCTAATAGCGTTGGGTGAGTTGTAAATCATGTCACATGGCAACTGAAAACCCTCTGCCACCATCTGTTCGTAGACTGCATCTGGGAGGTTGTGGAGCGTCCACATACCTTCATCAGCATGGATAGAAGGACTGCTTAAAGCCAATGACGCAGCAATAAGTAAGGTTGATTTCTTCATGTTTAATATAATTGGTTGATGATATTCTTAGGTTCGTTTCATTCCTCAAACACTCTCTTTAACTCTTATGTCTCCGTATCTTTATCAGTGGAAGATCGTGGTAAAGGACGTGAGCAACGAAGAGTAAGATGATAATCGTGTTCATGGTAAGGGCGAGAGGAACGGATAAACGTTCATTGCTAATCGTTATTCCCGCAAAGAAAAGACCACCGATGAGCACATAAACAAAGATACTCTTCAATGGATAAGCAATGGGATACTTACGTTGACCGACGATGTAAGAGAGTATCATTGCCGTTGCATTGCCTAAGAAACCAGCCCATGCACAGGCGATGTAACCATAACGTGGTACGAAGATAACGTTGATACCAATGATTACAGCACATCCAATGCCAGAGAAATAGGCACCCCAAATGGTCTTATCAATGAGCTTATACCAGAAACTAAGGTTAAAGTAAACGCCCGTCATGATACCGCCAGCCATCACGATAGGTACGACCTTCAGTCCAATCCAATAGTCACGACCAATGATGTGACGCAGAATATCCATGTAGCCCATTACCACTAAGAAGGCAAGTAAGGTGAAGATGATAAAGAACTTCATAGCTCTTGCGTATGTCTCTTTGTTGTCTTTGTCTCGAGACTTACCAAAGACGAAGGGTTCATAAGCGTATCTGAAGGCCTGCGTAATCATTGACATGATCATAGCAATCTTACTGGCGGCACCGAAGATACCGAGTTGTGTATGTGCATCGTTATTCTTGTAGACATAAGGAAAGAGTATGTAACCTGCCGTCTGATTAAGTATTCCAGCAATACCAAGGATGAGGATAGGCCAAGAATAGGACAGCATCTTCTTAGCGAGAGGTACATCAAAGAGCTTTCCACTGCCGAAGAATCCGTCTTTCAGCTCTCTCCAGAAGCAGAAAGTGATAGTTCCTGTACACGCCAAGTTGATGTAGAAGGCATAACCCACCTCATGTCCACCTAATATGAGATAGTAAGCAAGGTTCAAGATGATATTCAATGCGATGAATAAGAGCTTGAAAGCTGCGAACTTGATAGGACGCTTCTTATATCTAAGATACGCAAAGGGAATGCACTGGAACGCATCAATCGCTACAGTGATAGCCATTGCCCATACGTAAGAGGGGTGCTCCGAATAGCCCATAAAGTTACAGATGGGCTGTATAAAGATGAATACTAGAGCAATAAAGAGCAGGGATGTGAAGCCTACGAGCGTCAATGTAGTTGAATAGACACGCTTTGGATCCTGGTCACTCTTATTGGCGTAACGGAAGAAAGTGGTCTCCATTCCGTAAGTAAGAACGACGAGTAAGAGTGCAGTATAGGCGTATATGTTTGTGATAACACCATATCCTCCGCTCGCCGCACTAATCTTTGCGGTGTAAAGGGGTACGAGAAGATAGTTTAAGAACCTTCCGATGATACTGCTCATGCCATAGATAGCAGTGTCTTTTGCAAGTGATTTTAAATTTGCCATTGCTTGTTTTTATTATTAGGCACATACTTCTAGAGAAGTAGTAACCCCTAATCGTCTTATATTGGTTACTAGAAGAAGATATAACAGATAGCGATTGCAGCTATTACACCAGCCAAATCGGCTAGCAATCCACAGGCTACTGCATGTCGTGTGTACTTAATGCTCACACTACCGAAGTAGACTGCTAGGATGTAGAAGGTGGTATCTGTTGATCCTTGGAAGATACAACTTAATCGTCCAACGAATGAGTCTGCACCGTATGTCTTCATTGCTTCAATCATTAGTCCACGTGCCCCGCTACCTGAAAGAGGTTTCATAAGAGCCGTAGGGAGTGCGTCGACGAATCGAGTGTCCAGTCCGCAGGTTTCGACAAACCATCTAATACCTTTCATCATCAGCTCCATACCACCTGAAGCACGGAATACTCCGACAGCCACTAAGATAGCAACTAAGTAAGGAATAATGCGTACTGCCGTATGAAAACCCTCTTTTGCTCCTTCGATGAAAGCGTTATAAACGTTGATCTTCTTTAATAGTCCGGCAGCAATGAATAGGACGATAATGGTCATCAAGATGAGGTTTGAGGCAATAGAAGTTACTGTTGCCATGGTCTGCTTGTCCATTTGTCCAAAGCTCCAGATGACTACTCCGACAAACCCCATCAGTCCGATGAGCCCTAAGAGGAGCGTGGGTTGGAAGATATTAATGCGTTGCCAGCCTGCTGTAAGTAGTATTCCAACCAGTGTAGCAATGGTTGTTGCCAATAAGATAGGGATGAATACGTCGGTTGGTTGGGCTGCCCCGTACATGCTTCGATAGCCAAGAATAGCTGTTGGGATGATGGTTAGTCCTGAAGTATTCAGCACTAAGAACATGATCATGGGGTTTGTTGCCGTGTCTTTCTTCGTGTTTAGTTCTTGCATTTGGCTCATCGCCTTTAGTCCGGTAGGCGTTGCTGCATTGTCAAGACCCAACATGTTGGACGCAATATTCATGAAGATCGACCCCATGACAGGGTGATTTCGTGGGATATCAGGGAACAACTTCGATAGAAAAGGGCTCAACATGCGTGCAAGAACGTTGACAACTCCCGCTTGCTCACCTATCTTCATGATGCCCAACCACAATGCTAAGATACCAGTTAGGTTCAGGGATGTTGTAAAAGCGGTCTCTGATGATTCAAAAGTAGCTTTTACCATCTTTTCAAATATAGTCGTGTCGCCCATCAGAAGAGAGATGATTCCAAAGATGAAAGCGATGAAGAAGAACGCTATCCAAATGTAGTTCAGTGCCATTTAACCTATTTGTTACTGTTAATTCTTTGTCTTTTGATTGATGAAAAGGGAACTACTGGTAGCGAATGTGCCATTCTTCCCATTGCAAAGATACGCATTTATACGTTAACATGGGGCATAATAAAGAAAAAAGATAGGTGTGTTCAAGGAATGAGAAGGGAAGAGGAAAGGTTAAGGGAATGCTAGTAAAAGCCTTTTCAAGCTCCTTCGAAGAAGGGTATGTGGCTATGGGGACTAGTAAAGGAACGCTTTTCTCCATTTAAGAAGGGCGTTCCCTTATAGTGAAGAGGGCGTTTCTTTGATGGGAAGAAAGCACTTCCTTAATAGTACTTATTCTCTATCTTGAAAAGAAACATTGTGTTTGTCTATGATTCGTAGTGGTGTTTAGAACCTATCCTCTTCCTCTGGAGGAGGGGGAGAGGCGCTAATCTTAAATGAAGGAGATAGACTGGCTGGGATGCAAAAAGGCTACATAAGCGATTGCGCAAATGGTTGCGAATCCACTTATGTAGCCTATGCTTTAATCTTTTAAAACCTTAAGTCGACAGGAATTACTTCTTCAACTTCAAGTCATAATTCATGTCCTTGCTGTTAACAGTAGGCTCTTCAAAGTCAGAGTTAACTAATCGGAGGGTTGAATCATTTACTACGAGGAAGTTGGTAGTGTTGCCCTTGCCCAACTCAAACTGGTAGTAGGTATTCTTCTTACCCTTAACATCCTTCTCTACAACCTTATACTTACCTGTGTAGCTGTAAGTGGTGTCTACTTCTGTTTCAGACTTCATATAAGCCTCTGAAACGCTGTAGCCATTGGTTGAATCTTTCGCTAATGCGACATGATACTTGATACCTGCAACGTCTGCAGCAGGTGTCATTCCTTCATAAACTGATGAGTCAGCTGCAACAGAGTCCTGCGCTGTTGAATCCTTACTCTCTGCGTTTGTAGTAGTCTTGCCATTGTTGCAAGCTACCATAGCTGCGCATGCAGCTACCAATAACATTACTTTTTTCATAACTTTCTATACATTAGTTTGTAATTAATCTTTATACTCTCGGGCTGCAAAGATATTATATTTTCTTTGAAAGAAGCAAGTCTTTTAACCTTTATTTTATCTTTATAGCCATTGCACGCAATTGCTGGTTGCCTGTTTGATCGGTAACTCGAATGACGAAGTGATAGTCTCCTGGGTCAATATCTGATGGTATTTCGATATCTTGCTTAGCATCGAAAGACTTACTTCCGCTAGGTATCTTGAAACTTTCATCATAGTGGAAAGGCTTTACAGGCTTCTTCTTTGGATCCATAGAACAGCCTAGAGCCTGTGTTCCATGCGTGTGTTGGTCGAAGTTGTTGTGTATCTCTATGTTGTAACTACCCAGTTCGTCATTATCAGTAAGGCGATAACGGAAGGGGATAATGCCTCCTCTTTGAAACACATTACAATCCATTGGAACAGCAACAATGCCTTGATCAGTGATAATTGGTAGTTGATTGTCTTTTATAATGTCGTCGTTATTAGTGCAAGCTATTGTTCCCAATAGCATTGCAGCAGTTGTTAAACCGAATAAAACCTTTCTCATAAGTTTCTTGTTTTATGTTTGTTCGTTGTTAATTAATTGGTTCTTCTAAAAGATGTAAGGTATATGTGTCCGCCACCTCATAGGAGGGTAGGGCGGACACATGTGCTGTTTACTCTTGTTGTTATTGATGAAGAATACTATAAGGAGGTTATTTTACGATAAAATCCTCAATCTCTTCGGTTGTCTCGTGACCATCAACATCCTTTACAGTGAAGTGTATGTGATAGGTACCTGGTTTACATTCTGCAGGGACAGCAAGCTCTTTGTTAAATGTAATCTTACCTTTTTTACCATTGAGATCATTGATTTCTATCTCATGTTCCTTGTCTCCGTGGAACTCAACCTCAATCTCTTTAATATCTGAAGTTGTCTCTATGTTGGCTTGGAAAGTGAGCTTCTCATTAGGTGCAGCAGTCATCTTGTCAACATTTAGATTGGTTATCTTCGGTGCCTTCGTATCAACTGTCTTTTTCTTTAACTGAATCTTTTCACTGATGTAACGAGTAGTGTTATCAACTGTTGTAACAGCAATAATACAAGTATATTCACCTTCTTCGAGGTCGTTTGAGAGCTTAAGATGCTCATGGAACTTGGTGTTTAACACGCCAACATACTTAGCATTATCATAGATCTGACTAGTTACAGGCTTATTATTTTTTAATAATGCAACTTGGATAACACGGATTTTTGCATTTGAGACAATGTCACACTCAAGGTGAATATCACCTCCGATGATACCAATCTTGTTGTTGTCATGACCAAATTCAGGATCCTTGAATTCAATAGAACTTGGTGTGATGTCATCGTTGTCACATGATGTCAACACCATTGCAAACACGCTTAAGAGTGCTAAAGCACCAATAAATAGTTTCTTTTTCATTGTGTAAATTGTTTTAAGTAAGGCTTTCGCCTAGATTTGTAATCTTATAACTTGTCTTTAATGACTTGTTTGTTTATGTTTAAGGAAAGGGAGTCATGGGGGAAGAAGATGTGTATATGTCTGCCCACCACGCTCATCCTTTCACTATCTCAGATTTAATTTGTAAGATTAAGTGCTATCTCTTCTTTAGAAGTCTAGCCCTACCATTAATGCTACATTGCGTCCCGGTTCAGGCACATCGATGAGTCGATAGAAGCTAGTATGGTCGTAATACTTTCGGTTCAAGAGGTTTTCTGCATTGAGATTAATGCGTAGTTTCTTGTTACCGAGGTTGAAATTCTTTCCTGCAGTGAGGTTTAGAGTGTAGTAACCTGGCGTCTGTTTCTCTGGTGGAACTATATTGTTTTGTCTACCAGTAACATGCAAGTTGAATGCTACAAAGCCCTCATTACCAATCTTCTCACGACAGAAATCATACTTGATAGTGGCATCTGCTGACCAAGGAGTGCTGAATGGAAGAGTGTAACCCTTCTTTGCTCCTGATAACTGTTCGGCATATAGATACTCACCCTTTAGTTCCGTACTCAGAGAAGGGAGTATCTTCCAGTTTAATTGTAGCTCTGCTCCATAGCGAATCACACGACTTTGTGTATAAAAATACCATTGTAAGCCTTCGTAGTAATCGGGAGTTGGATTCATGTAGATGTAGTTCGGGAAGTAATTGAGGTAGGGATCGAACTGAACGGAAAGCCGATCATTGCCCCAGTGAATACCTGCATCCACTTGATAAGACTCTTCTGGTTTGAGGTCTGGATTACCTTTCTCATATCTAAAGATGTGATAATTGACACCATCTGTACCGAGTTCCTTTGGTATTGGAACACGGAAACTCTTACCGATATTGAGTTTCAATATCCATTGCTTAACTGCATAGTTTACACCAGCTGACCATGTCAAGCTATTGAAAGAACGGCTAAGATTGATGGAGCGTTCCTTATATACGGAGTCAGTAGCATTGATTGGTGTCTTGAACCAGTCGTTGTAACTGTGCAAGTGAGTATGTACGTGGTCATAACGAACACCAGCATTCAAAATCAAGTCGTTCGTCACTTTAAAGCGGTCGAAGGCGTAGGCTCCGAACGAACTCGTCTCGAAGTCTGGAATAATAAAGCCCCATCCTGCACGGCGGTTATGCTGATATTCACTATTGATACCTGTTGTCAGTGTGTGTCGTTCACCCATCGTGAGGCGCATAATGACGTTGGCAGTGTAGGTATCTTTCTTAAATTCACGCTCAAGGGTATGTGGAGGAATTGGCATATAACCATGTGACACCGCTTCTGCAAGCTCCTTTCTATGGTTGTTCTGATAGGCTATGTTGGCTTCAAGAGCTAGGTTACCATGTTGATAAACAGTGTGGCTCATTGCCTTAAAATGGTTCACACTCTGATAGGGTAAGTCGATGTCTCGACGTGACTTATCATAGTCAATGCTTGACAATCTGACCTCCAAACCATGTGCATTAGCAAAGAATCCGCTCTTTGAATATGTATCAGAAAACTTCAACTCAGTATGGAAGTTATAATGCTTGTAACCAATGGTTACGCTCCCATCACGCTCTAATCCAGCTGTGTTACGAAGTCTTTTCTTATAGAGAGGGATGTCGTAAGAGAAGTACTGAATACTATTGGTTGGTACTTTGTAATCGGCATAATCAATGTAAGTTGCGTTTGCTTTCCAATAGAAATGCTTACCAGTTCCTTGCAAACGGGCTGCTGCTCCAATAGATGCGTTATTGCTTCTGGTGAAGAGAGAGGCACTTCCTTCAAATGGTTTGGTAGGTATGAAGTTGGTGTAAAGATTGATAACTCCACCAATAGCGTCCGATCCATAGAGTAGGGCAGCAGGTCCTTTAATCACTTCGATACGGTCGATAGCGAACTGATCAATCTCTAATCCGTGGTCATCTCCCCACTGTTGTCCTTCATGTTTGATGCCATCTTCGGTTACAACCATTCGATTAAAACCGAGTCCACGTATCGTGGGTTTCGATTGTCCAGAACCGATACTCATTGCCTTAACTCCTGGTATTCCACTGAGTGATTGCATGAGACTTCCCGTGAAGTTTGTCTGTAAATACGACTTGTCAATGCGTACAGTATTGACAGAAGATGACATTTGTGTCTCTTTCTGACGATCGCCTAATACGGTGACATTTTGCATAACAATACTACTATCAACGTCGTTTTTTTCTTTCGCTGGAACGACTATTGATGTGTGTTGTACGGCTACTGCTGTCACACAAATAGGTGATAGAACGAAAGCTAAAATAGCTTTATTCATTATCACTTGTTCTAATGTTTAAATAAAAAATGCTGTTTCAGCTCTCCTTTATATGCGTTGGAAGCAATATAAAAGAGGGTGTTTGTGCGCCATGACGACAGATTATAGACTTACAATAAGGCGTATTCTCCCCTATACGAGAGGATGCAATATTACACTATAATCCCTGTCGTGATGACGGAAAGAGGGCTTAATAAAGGATAATAAGTTGATAATCAGGAAGACTAATAACAGTGATTATCATTTATGAACGTCCCCTTTAAAAGCGTACAGGGGGAGCTCTAAGGCTGGTGACTTCTACCTCTGGGCGTACATAAGAGATGTGCGTAAAAAGGAAGAGGAAGCCCAATAAGATAAGGGTTGCTGTTGCAAGCAAGACATCCGCACCTTTTACAAAGTTGAAAAAGGTAAAGTGACAGATGGAACAAGAATCAGGATTGTGGCTTTGACCTTGTTGTCCTGTTGCGTGATGACCGTTAGCAAGCTCAGTTTCAACCTGACATACATGCACAGACTTAACCACCATTGGCAACATGAAGAGTGCCAACAGTAGCCATGCAATAAGCATCTGTCTCGTATTTTGGTTTTGCTTAGCCATCTAAAAGCCTTTGAAATTCCGTGGCAAAGATATTTGTTATTTCGTAACAAAGCAAATAATAGGTTTCTCTTTTATGATTATTAACAAAAGAGAAGATTTGCAAACAATAGAATAGCAAAGGATTTATGAGGTGTTCTTCGTCTAGCTCTAATAAACGATTTAAGGCTCCAAAGCCATAATCTATTGACTTCCCAGGGGGCATTATACGAAGTAATGCACCCCCTGGAAAGATATTATTCTTTATCCCTCTGTCACTGGTCCAGAGTGATCTTCACTCTCCTTGTCCTTAGGAGAAGGATCGGGCGTGGGACTTTTCTTCCTAGCTGGATTATCCACTGACACCTCCACGGCATTTGCAGCATCGCGCATCCTATTCTTAGGAGTAAAGACAATCTTTGGTTTCTTCAGCGTGGCGGCTGTTACATCTTTCTGATTGTCCATCATCTTTGGAGGGAAATAAACACGGAGCGAACCGAGGTCGCCGAGGTCAACACTGGCACCCATCTTCAACGATCGGCACGCCATCTTGCCCAACGTGATAAGCGTGTTCATCACGTCACCGCGCGAGAGCGAGGTCTCGTCCATAATCATGTCGCAAAGCGCATCAAGCGTCATGTGTTGGTTACTCTTGGGCACAGCATAATACACTGTCTGCCCCTTCTTCTTCCCGATTGTTTGCTTCTTTGATTTTACCTCAAATTCTACCATAGTATTTACTATTAAATGGTTGATAATTATGTTATTAAAACTAACTCTTTCATTGGTGTTCGCACCTCATTCCAAGGGTGTTTAAGACTCTTCATCAAGGGTGTTTAACACTGTCGCCTAAGGGTGTTTAACACTGTTGACCAAGGGTGTTAAACACCCTTGACCGTAGGTGTTAAACACCTTTGAGACTCGTTATTCTACATCATACTCCGCAGAGGCATAAAGTATACATTTACGATGTTATAGATATCACCAGATTATTATTCAAAAAACTGTGCTATCAATCCTATATGATCACCGCCCTGCAGTAATTCAACCTTTCCTTCTTCAAATAAACAATAATCTGCCATATGATGAGCACACGCATCTACATATCGTCCATTAAGATGGTAATATCCTTTCGTTCCAATATCTGTCAATGGACCATAACTACCACCCATGTATGCTCCCAATGCTGGTAAATAAAAATATTGATCTATTTCGTTAAGTTGAGGAATACCTGAATTAAAGGTATTATTTACAACCTCTGGTAGAGTTGCAGGATAAGGAATAGAATTGTAATTCCGTAGATCACCTAATCCATCTGGAGCTTCTGTATTACTGAAGCCTGAAATATTATTTTTCTTTTTGAGCCAAATACCACCTTTATAAATATGTCCCATTGTAACCCATATTTCATCAGAATCCCAACGTGGATCTCCTTTTTTGATATACCATGCAATTCCATTCAAAGTGGGGAATCTGGAGTCTGTAAATAATGGAGTTTGAGCTGCATCACTACTATAATTAGGAAAAGTTTCCATAGACGGATAAGAGCCTGCTGGGGTATGTGGTAGCTCACCAAGAGCTGTTGGTTGCCAAGGGTCAGCAGAATCCCATTCATGCTCATACCACAAATTTTGTTTTGCATCCACTGCATAATAATTTCGTCCACTATAAACACGTGTATCAAAATTAGCAGCCAAATCATAATAGTAGTTACCTTTATAATTAAATGCAGGCAAGACTTTTGTAATTGAACCAGAAAGCCCAGTCACTTTATCTTTTATCCAATAACGAATATGAAGAGTATGCGTACCTGGCTGAATTACCATGTAAGCTCCATTAATTGTTGGATTTGCAGAACTGCTGTTAAGTGAAAAACCATCAGCATAGCTTCCAGTACCTACAGTATTAAGAACTATCTTCTTGCTTGTTCCAGTACCTTTTATCTCTCCTGTTGTAGCGTCAAGTGTGTAAGTTCCAGCTATATCTTTATCAGACAAGACTTCCACCTTAGTGAGAAAGCAACGCTGAAATACACTATTTGTTGTATAAGGCTCAAAGACAAGTACTGCAGCATGATGATTTAGGGTGAAACTAAATAATGTTCCTCCTAAAGTACCAGTAGCCGTTGCAGTTCCGCAATCACCTGATTCGCCAAAATGAGAGGTATTATTCGGTGCCGTTTGTGTCTGGACAGTTGGGATATTTACTTGATCGTTACTGCTGTTCTTACCTGGATAATAAACCTTATAACTTGCACTTGCGGTAAACTTTCCAGGTACCTTATACTTAAAGGATGCCGTCTTTTCTGTTGGAGCATTGCTGCTCTTCTGCCATGTACCGTCGTCGTCCTTTACGTAGATATAGTCGCCAGCCTCCCAATAGAAGTCACCAGTAGTGTAATCCATAGATGTGCGGGTCTTTGTCTCGTCACCTGCAACGAAGGTAGTGAGGTTCTTGTCGTTATCATCATTTGGGTTAGTTGGGTTCTGCGCTACGTCCTCGTTAGCACAAGATGCGAAAGCCAAGGCTACACCAAATACGAGTGCCAAGGACTTTAGTTGTGATGTAAATGAATGTTGTTTCATTGTTTGCTTCATCTTTTCTTTGTTCTTTTAGTTAATAACTCTCTATTAGTCTTCCCATGAAGATGCGCTCTCATCTTCTACGTCTTCATCATTCCATAAGCCTGCTGATTTGGCAGCAGCTGGACCAGTAGCATGGTTTGCCTTTCTGTGCTGACTGGGGTAAGACGTATCCATCAAATAAGTGGCTTCATTGACTTGAATTATCATGCACGCTGGTGCAGAATAACTCTTCTTTACTTGCTTTTTTCTCATTACTTCATTGATTAAAATAGTTGTTATTTCGTTCTTATTTTGCTTAAAATTGAGTTCGCAAAAGGGCATAAAAAAGCGAACAAAGGAAACTCCTAGAAGTCCTTTGTTTACAGGGGTTACGGCACGCTTCGCGCGCGCGTATGCGAGAAGAAAAAATGTGTTATTGTACGCTAGGTGCGCATAGTGTGTGTGTGTGTGTTAGCAAATTATTTGGATTGACCAAAGATAAAGTGCAAAAAGATGCAAAGAATCGAATAATTCTTTGCAGTACTTCATTCACTTGATATGTCATTGCTAATTCTTTCACAGCGGCAAAGGTAAAAAGATAAAATGGAATGAGCAAGGGAAAGAAGAAAAAACTTATCCCCCAGTAAGCTATTAATCGACTCCTGGGGGATTATCGTATGATTTCAAAAGAACGATTAGTCGTTATTCTCTACATCGTTATTCTCGCGACGTGGACGACGCTCTTCATGACGATGCTCACCATCACGACGTGGACGACGTTCTCCTCTTGGGCGACGTTGAGGCTCTACATAACCCTCTGGCTTCTCGAGTAATACACGACGAGAAAGCTTGTACTTACCAGTCTTAGGATCGATGTCGAGCAACTTAACCTTAATCTTGTCGCCTTCCTTGATACCAGCTTCTTCAACCGTCTCAAGACGCTTCCAGTCGATTTCAGAGATGTGAAGCAAGCCGTCCTTACCTGGCAGAATCTCTACAAAGCAACCGTATGGCATGATAGAACGCACTGTTCCTTCATATACCTCGCCAATCTCTGGAACGGCAACGATTGCCTTAATCTTACCAAGAGCAGCATCAATAGAATCCTTGTTAGGCGCAGAAACTTGTACCTTACCAATTCCCTCTGTCTCTTCGATAGTGATAGTAGCACCTGTTTCTTCCTGTATCTGCTGGATAATCTTACCACCAGGACCAATCACAGCACCGATGAACTCCTTTGGAATCTCCAATTGGATAATACGGGGAACCTGTGGTTTCATTTCCTGACGTGGCTCTGCGATAGTCTCTGTCAATAGGTTGAGAATATGCTCACGACCAGCCTTAGCCTGCATCAAAGCCTTCTCCAAGATTTCGAATGATAGACCATCACACTTGATATCCATCTGTGTTGCAGTCAAACCATCCTTAGTACCTGTAGTCTTAAAGTCCATATCTCCTAAGTGATCCTCATCACCAAGAATATCGCTCAATACAGCATATTTGTCCTCACCTGGGTTCTTGATAAGGCCCATAGCAATACCAGATACAGGCTTCTTCATTGGAACACCTGCATCCATCAATGCCAATGTTCCTGCACATACGGTAGCCATAGAAGAAGAACCATTAGACTCAAGAATCTGGCTAACTAAGCGTACAGTGTATGGAAAATCTGCTGGAATCTGACCCTTCAAAGCGCGCCATGCCAAGTGACCATGACCAATCTCACGACGACCAACACCACGTTGCGCCTTAGCTTCACCAGTACAGAATGGAGGGAAGTTATAGTGTAAGAGGAAGCGTTGATAGCTCTTATCTAACACGTTGTCAACCATCTTCTCGTCCATCTTGGTACCGAGTGTACAAGTTGATAAAGACATCGTTTCACCGCGTTGGAAGATAGCGCTTCCGTGTGGCATTGGTAGAGAATCTACCTCGCACCATATTGGACGAATCTCATCCGTTGCACGTCCATCCATACGCTTACCAGTGTCAAGTACACTGCGACGCATAGAGTCACGTTGAACATCAGCAAAGTATCTTTCTATTTCTGCGTGTTTTTCTTCGAGGTCGTCTTCACTTAAGTCTGTGTGTGCTGCATCGTATGCTTCAATGAAGTCAGACTTAATCTTCTCGTAGGTTTCCTCACGATGTTTCTTATCGTTATCACCGCTTTGAGCCTCTGCATAGCAAGCATCGTATGTCTCTTTGCGTACCTGTTCGCGTAAGTCTTCATCATTGATTTCGTCGTCATACTCACGTTTCACGTCTGTACCACATGCCTTAGAAAGCTCTTCCTGCATCTCACACATAGGTTTGATAGCCTCATGTGCTGCCTTCAATGCGCCTATAAGATCTTGTTCAGAAACCTCATCCATCTCACCCTCAACCATCATAATGTTGTCCTTAGTGGCACCCACCATGAGATCCATGTCTGCATGTTTCATCTGCTCGAAGGTAGGGTTAATGACATACTCACCATTAACACGTGCAACGCGCACCTCTGATGTAGGATAATCAATAGGGATGTCAGAAGCTGCTAAAGCTGCTGATGCTGCAAATCCTGCGAGAGCGTCTGGCTGATCAATGCCATCGGCTGATAACAGCATTACCTGTACATAAACTTCGCAGTGATAATCTGATGGGAATAGTGGGCGAAGTACGCGATCCACAAGGCGTGAAGTAAGGATTTCATCGTCATTTGCTTTGCCTTCGCGTTTGGTGAACCCACCTGGATAACGTCCTGCTGCAGCATATTGCTCGCGATAATCAACTTGCAAAGGCATAAAGTCTGTTCCCGGAACTGCCTCTTTAGCTGCACAAACAGTGGCGAGAAGTACTGTGTTGCCCATGCGGAGCACTGCGGCTCCGTCTGCCTGTTTTGCAACCTTTCCGGTTTCAATTGAGATGGTTCTTCCATCTGGCAATTGAACTGTTTTCGTAATTACGTTCATCTAAAATTAAAAATACTTATTGTTTTGACCAACATCTAGGGAACAAAAAGTGATATGTACGTAAGGTTTGATACCTTCTAACGTCCCTTTTCACGCATCCCTTCAAAATTAATCCGTGCAAATTTACCTATTATATATGTAACAGACAAATAATTAGCTATTTATTTTCGGCTGATGCTCTTTTACTTAGAGGATAATACTATAGCAAATAAAATAGCCTTATGTGCTTAAAAGAGAATATCTCTTTCTAAACCTATTGGTGGTTGTGTAGATTGACGTAAAGTTTCTTGTGAGGTAGAAATGGGGCGTAGGAAAGAAAAATGGAATAGTCAGAAGTTTAGGGGGAGAATACTTTGTTTTTTATATATCACTTTGATAATATTTGATACTAATTGCTTTGCTGTTTTATCAATTTACGTTACCTTTGCACGAAACTTTAAAAGTTAAAAACGTAATATCTATTAATTAATGAAGCATACTATTAAAAGAATATTCGTTGCAGGAATAATAGCAGTGGGGGTAATTGTGCTTGCTAGTTGTGCTGGAGAACAATTTCATGTTAATGGCTTAATTGCTAATGCAAAAGATTCTGTGCTCTATTTTGAGCATAATGGTCTAGAGGGTTTCTCTACAATAGATTCTGTAAAACTCGATGAAAAGGGCAATTTTTCGTTCTCTTCAGATAAGGTTGATAACCCAGAGTTCTACCGATTACGTATAGCCGGGCAGATTATTAATATCGCTATAGACTCTACTGAAACGGTAAATGTGCAAGCTACTTATCCGCAGATGGCAACAGATTATTCTGTAAAAGGTTCTTATGAGAATGAGAAGATAAAAGAGTTGGCGTTGAAGCAAGTTGACTTACAAGCTCAGTGTCAAACTATTTATGCCGAGCGACCAGATATTGCCGACTCTTTAGTGAATGTTCTTGTTAGTGGTTATAAGCAAGACGTGTCACGTAATTACATCTTCAAGGAGCCAATGCGAGCTTATAGTTATTTCGCTCTGTTTCAGTATATTGTTGTTGGAAATGAGGCTCGTTTGATATTTGATCCTACTAAGGATGCCAAGGATAACAAGGTGTTTGGGGCAGTTGCAACGAGTTGGGACACTTATTATCCTGGTTCGGATCGTACACAGAACCTGCATAATATCACCATCAAGGGTATGAAAGACGAGCGAATTGTGCAAGCTCAAAGTAAGCCTGTAGAGGTCGATGCGAAGGAGATGGGCGTTATTGATTTGCCATTACGCGATAATCGAGGTGTAGAACATCATCTTACTGATTTGAAAGGAAAGGTTGTTCTGCTTGACTTTCATGTCTTTGCGACTGAGGGATCAACTGAGTATATTATGAAAATGCGTGAACTTTATAACAAGTATCATGATCGTGGATTAGAGATATACATGGTTTCTCTCGATAATAACGCTCATTTCTGGAAAGAACAAGTAGCCAGTCTTCCTTGGATCAACGTTTATGATGATTCGGGTATCAGTCGTGCATATACTGCTCCTGCGCAGACTATGCCAATCATCTATCTCATTGATCGTGGTAATAACGTTGTAAAAAATCCATCACAGATACAGAATTTGAGTGAAGAAATAGAGAAACTATTATAAAAAAGACAGTAATCTTAGTGGGGATGTACATATACTTGTGCATCCCCACTAGTTTTTTGTAAGATAAATAAAGAACAATGATGAGAATAAAAAATCTCATTTTTGTCGTTGATGTCATTCCTGTCACAACTTAAACTTTGTATCTCGTTGGGAGTATGTTAGAAGCGAGTAATGTAAAAGTGACAGTAAAGTTAAAAACATACTTGTATTGTTAGAGACTAAAATCACAAATCACACCAATCACAATCACATTTAGTTCTTTTCGTATTCTCTCATAATTTAAATAGACATTATATATTATTATTTATTAATAAGGTATTATATTATATGAACTCTCCTTTTCGTTGTATTGAAATTCCTTATTATGATTTTGTGATTTGTGATTTGTGTGATTAGTAATCACAATCACAAATCACAAAATCATATTAAGGTTTTTTCGTATTTACTGATACCAATGAAAGACATTATATATTATTATTTATTAATAAGGTATTATATTATATGAACTCTCCTTTCTTTGTATTGAAATTCCTTATTATGATTTTGTGATTTGTGTGATTGTTAGATAGTAACATTGAATATTGAACTTTTATCTTCTTGTAATACAGTGCCTTACATAGTTGTTTGCAATACTTGTTAGTCTTGTACCCCGAAAACCCATTGTTTTCTATCTAAAACTGCTTATCTTTGCAGCAGGAAAAGAAAAAAGCAGGCTCACCCTCTACCCTTTGACCCCTGGTTTTAACCTTATGGTCTTTTGCTAAATGGAGAACAGCATCAAGTGTATAAAGTTCCAAGTTCAATAGTCAAAGTTCAGAAAGATTAGTGTTAGTCGATTCAAAGGTTAGTGTTAGTAGGCTCAAAGCTTAGTGTTAATAGATTAATAGTTCGATGTTCAAAAATAAATGCGAAATTACCTCTGTAAAGGCAACCCCGCAAGAATTATAAGCTAATTAAGTTTTTCCAGATAACAATATGTTGTTAACAGTTGTCTCTATGGATAATGTTCGGTGAGAGTTTAGAAACTCTTCAACCATGCCTTGAGATCCATCATTAGTTCTTCGTGATAACGGAAACCAATCTTACTACCCCAACCATGACCACCACCAGGGTAAACATGGAGTGAAGCACGAACATCATTGCGATAAAGTTCTGTGTAGTAGTTGACACCATTTGCAGGTGGAACAGTATCATCATCGTCACTAAGAGCGATGAATGCGCGAGGAGTAACACGACTAACGTTCATATCTGCACTGTATTTCTTCTCGTCACGCTTGCTTGGACGCTTACCTAAGAAGTTGATACGACTACCTTCATGCCCATAGCCTTCTACCATCGAAATGACAGGGTAGAAAAGAATCTGGAAATTTGGCTTTGCCTCACCTTGACTACATGTTGCAATAGTTGCTGCAAGATGTCCACCAGCAGAAAATCCCATGATACCAATGTCATTACGGTTAATCTTCCAACTGGTAGCATTCATACGTACCAACTTCATTGCTTGTTCAGCATCAGAAATAGGTACATTTGGATCACCATGTGGTAAACGATACTTTAGAACGATAGCAGCTATACCTTGATTCTGGAAGAACTCCCCCCAATCATAACCTTCTTTATCCATAGAAAGAGAGGTGTATCCGCCACCAGGGCAAATGACAACAGCACGCCCAGTGGCTTCTTTTTCTATTGGAAGGTATACGCGAACCTTTGCAGTATCCTGTGAGTCGCCGTTGTCATAGGGTGGACGACCATTATAGAGTTTAACATCAAAAGCCCTCTGAGCTGACATTGACATTGCAATAGCAGCTAATCCAGCTACAAGAAAAAGTTTTCTTAATTTCATTCTAATATAATGTTTATTTGATTCTTATCCGCTAAGATGTAATAATCAAAATTTTATTAATGCTGGAGGTAATGCCTCCTTGGTTACAAGCAGATTTGTAGCCTATTGGCGCAAAGTTAACAAAAATATAGGATTAAACTAGTGGAAGTTTAGAGTTTTTAGTATATTTGCAAATTGAAGAAGTAAAAGGCATTGAGTCTAAAGGTATTTTAATGATTGTGAGTTTTATGTTAACAACTGTTCTTTTGGTATTGGATATATCAGTTTTCTCTCAATTAATAATTCATCTCCAATAATCATTTTATGCACGTATTAGAGAAGTTTCAGTATTGCCCTGTATGCGGAAGTAAGCATTTTGTTGAACAGAATGAAAAGAGTAAACGTTGTGAGAGTTGCGGCTTTGAATATTTTCTTAATCCTAGTTCTGCCGTAGCCGCCTTTATTTTGAATGATAAAGGAGAGTTGCTAGTAACACGAAGGAAGTTTGATCCTGGACGTGGAACGTTGGATCTTCCTGGTGGTTTCTGTGATATTGGTGAAACGATAGGAGAGGCTTTAGCACGTGAAGTAATGGAGGAAACGAACCTCGTTATTAAGGAGAAGTATTATTTCTGTTCGCTTCCCAATAAGTATCGTTATAGTGGCTTTGACATTCCAACACTTGATGCTTTCTTTGTTTGTAAGGTTGAAAATGAGGAAAAGTTGAGTCCTGCGGATGATGTAGAAAGTGCTATATGGACCCCTTTGAATGAAGTTCATACAGAACAATTTGGGTTGCGTTCCATCCGACAAGCTCTTCGTGATTTTCTTCAAAGGCGTGACGAATACTTAAAAAAGTAGAAAAATTATCTATTATATAAGGTGTAAGCAAAAAGTTTAAGTACTTTTGCGTCCTTGAAAAAATGTACAATTAGTAATCATGCAAGAGAATCTGGTAATAGTAGAGAGTCCTGCAAAGGCTAAAACGATAGAAAAGTTTCTTGGTAAAGACTATAAAGTGATGTCTTCTTATGGACATATTCGTGACCTTAAGAAGAAAGAACTAAGCATTGACGTCGATACGTTGAATCCTGATTATGAAATTCCAGAAGAGAAGAAGAAGGTTGTCAGCGAATTGAAGAAGAATGCTAAAGCGGCTAAGAAGATTTGGTTGGCTTCCGATGAGGACCGTGAGGGAGAAGCTATTAGTTGGCACTTGTGTGAAGTGTTGGGGCTTGACGAGGAGAATACGAGTCGTATAGTCTTTCACGAGATAACCAAACCTGCTATACTCAAGGCTATTGAGTCTCCACGTCATTTAGATATGAATTTGGTAAATGCACAGCAGGCTCGTCGTGTGTTAGATCGTTTAGTGGGTTTTTGTCTTTCACCAGTTTTATGGCGAAAAGTAAAGCCTGCTTTGAGTGCTGGTCGTGTGCAAAGTGTTGCCGTTCGTCTGATTGTTGAGCGTGAACGAGAGATTCAAAATTTTCAACCAGAGCCTTATTATCGTCTGAATGCTATCTTCGCTGTTACTAGTGAAGATGGCTCAAAGAACGAGATAAAGACAGAACTGAATAAAAGATTTAAGACGCATGAAGAGGCTTTAGCATTCTTGGAATTGTGCAAACAATCAAAGTTTACGGTTTCATCGATTACGAAGAAACCATTAAAACGTATACCAGCTCCACCTTTTACTACATCAACTTTACAACAGGAGGCTGCTCGTAAACTTGGATTTACGGTTAGTCAAACAATGATGATAGCCCAGAGATTGTACGAAGCAGGACGTATCACTTACATGAGAACTGATAGTGTTAACTTGTCGGCTTTAGCCATTAATACAAGTAAGGCGGAAATAGAACGTTTGTATGGCACAGAGTATAGTAAAGTAAGAGTGTATCAAACGCATAGTAAGGGTGCTCAAGAAGCGCATGAAGCTATTCGCCCTACTTATATGGAGAATGTTTCTATAGACGGAACAAGTCAAGAGAAACGTCTTTATGACCTTATTTGGAAACGAACTATAGCATCTCAGATGGCTGATGCACAGATTGAGAAAACGACAGTTAATATAGCGTTGAGTTCAGAAGATGGTTCTTCTCAAACTGATTTGCAGTTTGTTGCAAACGGTGAAGTTGTTGCTTTTGAGGGGTTCTTGAAAGTTTATTTTGAGTCAACTGATGATGAAGAGGGGAATGAGGAATTATCACATGCTTTACCTGTGATACATGAAGGTGAGGTGTTGGAGCGTCGTGAAATAGTCTCAACAGAGCGTTATTCACAAGGTCCAAATCGTTATACGGAGGCTAGTCTGGTTCGCAAATTGGAAGAACTGGGTATTGGGCGTCCTTCAACTTATGCTCCAACAATTTCAACTATTCAACAACGTGAATATGTTCAGAAAGGTGATCGTAAAGGTGAAGAGCGCAAATATGCTGTTGATTCCTTGCTTGGATTGAAAATAACATCAAAGAGCAAGAAGGAAATGGCTGGTGCAGACAAGGGAAAGTTGATTCCAACTGATATTGGTATAGTTGTTAACGACTTTCTAATGGAGAACTTCCCAGACATCATGGACTATAACTTCACAGCTAAAGTTGAGCAAGAATTTGATAAGATAGCAGCAGGTGAAGTGGAGTGGAATAAAGAGATGAAACTCTTTTATCAGAACTTTGAACCAGAAGTTGAGAAGGTTATGAATGCTCGCTCTGAACATAAAGCTGGTGAAAGAGAATTAGGAATAGATCCGAAAAGTGGTAAACCTGTATTTGTTAAAATAGGTCGTTTTGGTCCCGTTGTGCAGATAGGTAGTGCAGATGATGAGGATAAACCACGTTTTTCTCAACTCCCTACAGGAAAAAGTATGGAGACCATTACACTAGAAGAAGCGCTAGAATTGTTCAAATTACCACGTACATTGGGGCAGTTTGAAGGCTCAGATGTTGTTATTGGAGCAGGTCGCTTTGGTCCTTATGTACTCCATGATAAAAAATATACATCAATACCAAAGGGAGAAGATCCATTAACAATAACGCTTGATGCTGCTATCAATCTTATTCAGAAAAAGCGTCTACAAGAAGCACAGCGTCACTTGAAGACTTTTGAAGAAGATGCTAAGATGGAGGTGATGAATGGGCGTTATGGTCCATACGTTGCTTATGATGGTAAGAATTATCGTATGCCGAAAGCTCTTTATGATAAGGCTTCTGAATTGACTTACGAACAATGCTTGGATATTGTTAAGAATGCTCCAGAGCCAAAGAGAAAAAAGTAAGATAGCTGATCTCTCCTTTATAATATAATGTTGATCACACTTTTTCTTACGACATAGAAAGTGTGTAATGATATATGAAAATTTCGTGAGTATGTCAGATAACAAGGCTGGAAACATACCGCTTCGTATCATTCTTATCGGTTATATGGGGTCTGGAAAGACTACTATTGGGCGAGCTTTATCGAAAGAGTTGAACATTCCTTTCTATGATTTAGATTGGTATATAGAGAGTAGGATGCGAAAATCTATAAAGCAGATTTTCGATGAAAAAGGTGAAGAAGGATTCCGAAAGATAGAAAAAGCAATGCTTCATGAGGTGGCAGAGTTTGAGAATGTTATTCTAGCTTGTGGAGGTGGTACACCTTGTTTCTTTGATAATATGGATTATATGAATACTCAGGGAGAGACTATATATCTGAAAGCTAGTCCTGAAGTGTTATATGGTCATTTGCAGATGGGAAAGTCTGTTCGCCCTCTGTTATTAAATAAGAAATCTGAGGAGGTATGCCAGTTTGTTTGTAGACAATTGCAAGAACGTGAACCATTCTACACCAAGGCAAAGCATACATTAGATGTTAGTTTAATGGACAACTATGAGAAGATTCAAATATCTGTAGGTGGTGTCTGTCAGTTGTTAGCGTTAGATACGACGTTAAACGGTAAGTTGTGAAGATTCATAATTTCTATTTATAGTTTGAAAAAGATATACAAGGGTTAGGAAACGACAATGAAAAAGTGGACGATAGAAGATTCTACAGAACTGTACAACACATCGGGGTGGGGTACTTCTTATTTCGGTATTAATAGTAAAGGTGATGTTTATGTAACACCATGTAAAGATAATACTCAAATTGATTTACGTGATGTTATGGATGAACTAGCCTTACGCGATGTTACACCTCCTGTGTTACTTCGTTTCCCTGACATTCTTGATAATCGAATTGAAAAGACTTCTTCTTGTTTTGAAAAAGCAAAAAAAGAGTATGACTTCAAAGCTGAGAATTTCATAATCTATCCTATTAAGGTGAATCAAATGCAGCCTGTTGTTGAAGAAATTATCTCTCATGGTCGTAAGTTTAACTTAGGCTTGGAAGCAGGATCAAAGCCAGAATTACATGCTGTAATTGCTGTTCAATGCCAGAGTGATTCCCTTATTATCTGTAATGGATATAAGGATCAGAGTTATATTGAGCTTGCTCTATTGGCGCAAAAGATGGGCAAACGTATCTTTATTGTCGTTGAGAAGCTCAACGAGATAGATCTTATTGCACGTGCAGCAAAGAAACTTAACGTTAAACCTAACCTTGGTATTCGTATAAAATTAGCATCTAGTGGCTCTGGAAAATGGGCTGAAAGTGGTGGTGATGCATCGAAATTCGGTCTTACTTCCTCTGAACTTCTTCAGGCTTTAGAGACGCTTGAAGCAAAAGGTCTACATGATAGTTTGCGTCTAATTCACTTCCATATAGGTTCGCAAATAACAAAGATTCGTCGTATTCAGACGGCTCTAAATGAAGCAGCACAGTATTATGTGAACCTGAGGAAGATGGGGTATAACGTAGACTTTGTTGATTGTGGTGGTGGACTTGGAGTCGATTATGATGGTACACGTTCATCCAGTAGTGAGAGTTCTGTGAATTATAGTATTCAAGAATACGTCAACGATTGCGTTTATACGTTTGTTGATGCTGCTAACAAGAGCGAGATTCCACATCCAAATATCATTACGGAAAGTGGTAGAAGTTTGTCTGCACACCATTCGGTTCTTATTATTGATGTTCTTGAAACTGCATCTTTACCAGAGATGTCTGAGGAATTTGAAGCAAAAGAGACCGATCACCAGCTAGTAAAAGACCTTTATGATATATGGGATAATCTTGATGCTCGTAATATGTTAGAGGATTGGCATGATGCAGAACAGATTCGTGAAGAAGCCTTAGAATTATTCTCTCATGGTTTGGTTGACCTTCGTACTCGTGCGGAGATAGAAGCAATGTATTGGAGTGTATGCCATGAAATCAATAACTTAGCAAAGAACATGAAGCATGTTCCTGATGAGTTACGTAACATGGATAAACTTCTTGCAGATAAGTATTTCTGTAACTTCTCCCTTTTCCAGTCTCTTCCAGATAGTTGGGCTATAGACCAATTATTCCCAGTGATGCCTATTCAGCGTCTCAATGAGCGTCCAAGCCGTAATGCGACATTGCAAGATATAACCTGTGATAGTGATGGAAAGATATCAAACTTTGTTGCTATGGGGCGTAGCAGTCATGTACTACCAGTTCATCCGTTAAAGTCAAATGAGCCTTATTATCTTGGTGTATTCCTTGTCGGGGCTTATCAAGAGATTCTTGGTGATATGCATAATCTCTTTGGCGATACCAATGCTGTACATATTTCAGTGAAAGATGGGGGGTATCATATCGATCAGATCTTTGATGGTGAGACTGTCGAAGAAGTTCTGGAATATGTTCAGTACAATCCGAAGAAGCTTGTTCGCCAATTGGAAATATGGGTAACAAAGAGTGTTAAACAAGGTAAGATCTCTCTAGAAGAAGGTAAGGAATTCCTTAGCAATTATCGTAGTGGACTTTATGGTTACACATACTTGGAATAGGTTATGATTTCCTAGAGGAGGTAGAGCATACTTGGCGAATTAATGAGAAATGCGATTTCATGCAATCTTAATACTTAGTTGGAAACAAAAGTATGCTCTGCAATCTTTGATTTATTAATATAATATACTCTTGATTATTGAGATTGTGTTGTCGTAAACAATAAGGTGATAATCATAAATGATGTGTTATTAAAGGTTAAATAGATACTCTTTCGTACTATTCTCTGTAACTTTTAGTCATATATAATCGTCATTTAAATAGTGAGAAGATGAAAAATATCAGTTTTCGAGATGATATCTTGCCGTTGAAGAATCAACTCTTCCGGCTTGCACTTCGTATCACACTCAACAGGTTTGAGGCTGAAGATATAGTGCAAGATACGCTGATAAAGGTTTGGAATCGTCGCTCTGATTGGGAGGACATAGACTCTATTGAAGCTTTTAGCTTGACGATATGTCGTAATCTCTCACTCGATCGCATCAAGAAAAAAGAGAATGATAACAACTCTTTAGAAGATGTAAAAGGAGTAGAACCATTATCTTCATCTAATCCACAAGACCGAATGATTCAAGCTGACAGGGTGAATTTAATTAGACAAATAGTAGATTCACTTCCTGAGAAACAACGAAGCTGTATGCAGCTAAGAGACTTCGAAGGTAAATCTTATAAAGAGATAGCTGTCATATTGGATATTACTGAAGAGCAAGTGAAGGTTAATATCTTCCGAGCAAGACAGGCGGTCAAACAAAGATATTTGAAACTAGATAATTATGGATTATAAGTACATTGAACAGTTACTGGAGCGCTATTGGCGCTGTGAAACTTCTCTTCAAGAAGAGGAGATTCTACGTGCGTTCTTCTCTCAAGAGGACATTCCAGCAGCTTTACTACCTTATTGCGACCTTTTTACATATAGTAAGAACGAGAAGGAAGAGAGCGTACTGGGCAGTGACTTTGACCAAAGGGTATTGGGGATCATAGAGAAGGATGAGCCTGTGAAGGCACGTGTCATCACGATGCGTCATCGTCTTATGCCACTCTTTAAGGCTGCTGCTATAGTAGCAATTATCCTCACGTTGGGGAACGCAATGCAAGTTGCTTTCTCTGATGAAGACGCCTCACGTGCAGTATCAAGTACTGCTGCCGTAGACAAACCCCATGAAGGTCCTTCCGTTGCTAAAGCTGATTCTGTAAAGGTAGACACCTTGCAACATAAGATACAGACATCTGTGTCATCCATAACAAAGTAAGACAATTTCTATGCTTTCTCAATAAATAATCATTTAAAAGTAAAACAACTCGAGGCCGTGAGGTCTCAATATTCTCTCAAATTTTTCATAAATACTAACGTAGAAGAGCTGGTACTCGTTAAGAGTATCGGCTCTTCTGTCTTAAGGGATGCGTGTGTTTACTCTCTACCCAATTGATCAACAACCTTCATGACATTGGCTGGTGGACGTTGATTCAGTAGTTCGTTCTTCATGTAGTCCATATATGGAGCTATGTGTTGGAAGAACTTCTTATACCCTTTACAGAGGTAGTTAAGACCAGGATTACCATACTTATCCTTTATAAATCGGTTCTTTGGACACTCTCCATGACAGGCAAATTCCCATTCACACTCACGACATTGAAGTGGGAGCGAGGCATGCTTGAGTTTGCTAAACTGCCGTTGTTTCTCCCCATAAAGCATATCAATCAATGTCTTATCTTTTACATTACCAAGTTTGTATTCAGGGAACACAAAGTGGTCACAAGAGTACACATCTCCATTGAACTCCATTACTCCAGCATGTCCACACTCCTTTGCATACACACAGATTCCAGGTGTTTGTCCCACCCAGTTAGCCAATATGCAATCGAATATCTCCACGTAGGTTTGCCCCACATCATTGCGTACCCACTCATCAAAGATTGCACACAAGAAGTCTCCCCACTGCTCTGGTGTAACCGAGAAGTCTGCTATTGGCAACTCTTCCTTATCGGTTAATGTAGCTAGATGTCGCCCATCCTTATGTTGTATGATACGCTCTACAATGGGAGAAATCTGTATGAACTGGCATCCAATCTCCTTGAAGAAGTGATAGAAGTCGAGCGGATAATCAGCATTGAAATCGTTTACTACAGCCATAGCATTCCATTCCACGTGGTGCTTCTGGAGCTGTTTAATCCCCATCATAACCTTTGACCATGATGGACCATTGCGTGCTGTGCGTCGGTATTCATCGTGAAATTCCTGTGGACCATCAATCGATACACCAACAAGCCAGTTGTTCTCACGTAGGAACTCACACCATTCATCAGTCAATAACGTACCATTTGTTTGTATAGTATTGCTTATTCTGCGCCCGTTAGCATACTTCCGTTGCAGTTCAACTGCCTTTTTGAAGAATGATAGTGGGCGCATCATCGTCTCTCCCCCATGCCATGTAAAGAGTATTTCATTCATGGTTTGGGCATTGATATATTCCTTTGTGAATCGCTCTAACAGCTCTTCTGTCAGTATGCGAGTTGGTGTATTCTTATAGAGATTCGCCTTTTCAAGATAATAACAATACTCACATCTGAGGTTGCAGGAAGCCCCGACGGGCTTTAGCATGATATATAAAGGGTGCGAAAATGGCGCTATTGTGTTCATGTCTATGTGTCTTTTCTTATCTTACTTATCCTTGTCTACATTTGCTTAATTGTCATCTTTTATCCAATGAAGGCATTGTAACAGGGAAAAGTTCACTATTCGTATGCTCTTTCTGAGCAATTTCTATCATCTTCTGTACGATCTCTGGATGCTCATTTGCTATGTCATGATCCTCATGAAGGTCGTTTGCTAGATTGTAAAGATGTGGTATTCCATGAATAGTAATCAGTTTCCAATCCCCCATTCGAACAGCTGTTTGGTCCGTTTCAGCGAACTCCCAATAAAGATAAGGGTGCTTCTTTTGTCCGATTCCATCGTTTATGAGCGTAGGAAGAATTGATATTCCATCGAAGTAATCGATAGTCTTTTTCTTATTGCGATAGCGTTGTACATAATCCTTTACACCTACCATTTCTGCAAAAGTAGGCATGAGATCATAGAAAGCAAAGGGCAAATTACTCTCTACACCAGCCTTGATATGTCCATTCCAGCGAGCTATGAAAGGTATTCTGATGCCTCCTTCGTAACATTGTCGTTTAATACCTCTTAGCTTTCCATCGCGGTTGAAGAACGAAGGGTCAGCCCCACCTTCCTCATGAGGACCATTGTCACTGGTAAAGATAACGAGCGTGTTGTCCGCAAGTCCCCTCTCATCCAATAGCTTGAGAATCTCTCCTACGTATGAATCAAGGCGTGTTATCATTGCAGCAAACTGTGCGTGCGTGTGAACAACGGCGTTATATCGTGAGCCTTCTTGCCCTCCCCACGTCTTATCAGTGAAGAACTGCTTCTTATAAAACGCCACTAACGAGTCGTCTGGTTGTGTAAGTTCAGCATGAGGAAGCGTATAAGTGAATACTCCAAAGAATGGTTTATCCTTCGTTTGAGCCTTCAGCCAGTCCATGGCATGCTGGTGGATGAGGTCAGCTGAGTATTGCGTGCGTTTAAAGTATTCGTCTCCAAACATTGGATGATTGATGTTTTCTGTCAAAACAACACGTTTCACCGCTGTATCTCCTCGTTCTTTATAGTATTCGTTGAGGAAGTTTGGATAATAGAGATGGGCTTGAAATTGACAAATATAGCCATAGAAATCATCCACCCCTCGCTTATCAGGTGTTGAAACAGAGCCTTCGTAACCTCCTGCCCACTTACCGAACATCCCCGTTCGATAGCCATTGTCCTTCATTATCTCTGGTAAGATAATGTGATTAGGGTCGTATGGATGCTGTCCAACAACGCTGAAGTCTTTGTTTTCCCCATAGTAAACAGGCTTGCTATTCTGCCAATATTCCTTGTTTCCACGCACCTCCGTATGTCCCGAGTGCTGCCCTGTCATTAGGCAAGCACGTGATGGTGCGCTCACTGGAGCACCTGCATAAGCCTGCGTGAAGCGCATTCCTTCCTTTGCCATTCGGTCTATGTTAGGCGTAAGGATGTACTTTTGACCATAGCAACCGAGGTCGCCATAGCCCATATCGTCACACATTATATATATAATGTTAGGCTTCTGTTGCTTCTTAGGAGTTGTGGCATTGCCTTGCACATAACTAAAAGCTGTGATGGGCAAAAGCGTTTTTACAATTTTAGAAATCATATTAATAGGTTTTTAGGTTTGGTTTCTTGCATAGAAACCCTATTGCTGGTTCTTTATTACTCGTCGTTTCTTCTTGTTTGAATGTACAACTTTTCAATCCTACCAAACCTCATCTCCATCACTAAACGACAGTGGGAAGCGACGGATAGTATCGGGTTGGATGATTGTAAGAGTTGTATTTCCTTTCTGCTTCACAATCCTGTTTCCAGCCCTTAGGTCTTTATCGGTTATTGCCCAGAACTTCGTTATTTCATGTACACGTGTGCGTCCGTCTCGGTCGACACCCTCTACTTGATATTCCCTAGAAGACTTAAAGGACACCACTTTGAAGTCGAAGGTTTGCTCCTTAAGATACGCTATGTACTCTGAACGAGTGTCCCTTAAGCAATCGTAGAAGAATGCATAACCAACCAAAACATAGAGAATTACTTTTATAATTTCAGCCTTGTAAAGGTCTAAATAAGCAATATAATAGCTCAGATTGCGCATAGGCTATGATGGATCCATTGGTTATGTGCAAAGATACAAATATTTTTCTTTAATTGTGACAAGCTGTTGTTATAAATTAAAAGAGGCTCTTTTAAGGAGGAAGAGAGCCTCTCTTTGTATCAAGGAAAGGCTCTCTTCATGGCAAGGAAAGGCTCTCTTTAAATGGAGAAGAATATTTACTTTCTTGCACCTCCTTGTTTGTAACTAAAGAAGTGCACCTTCTTTATCTCTCACAATCATCCCTTCTTTTGTGCTGTTCTTTGTTTTTTGGGGTACTTCTCTCACCCTCTTTGTCTTTCAAAGAATACCTTGTAAAGGCTTAATAATGAGAGACTAAGCAAGTGATAACCTATAAGTTAGGGTTGAAAGTGCAAACGATTACGCATAAATTGATATAAATCATGCAAAGAGCTATTGCTTATTCACATTATTATTATTAACTTTGACGAAAAATAACTACCCAACTCTATGAACATACAGTTTAACATAAACTATCAAACCTACTATGGTCAAGAACTTGTCTTGAGCATAATTACAGGGAGACACAACGGGGTGAATGAGACCTCACAGTACAGGATGCACACCTTAGATGGCTATCACTGGAGCGTAGAAGTACGTAAGGACGTGAAGCCAGGGACGCAGATTGATTACTTCTATAGTGTTCTTCGTGGCGATAACGAGGAGCGAAAGGAATGGAGCGTCATGTGTCATCGATTGAACTTCGATGCTGAACGCGGTTTAAACTATTGTGTTTACGACCACTGGAATGATATTCCTGAGGATTCATACCTATACTCTTCTGCTATTGCTGATTGTGTTGTCGGTAAGAAGCAAGAGAAGGTTAAACTCAACAACTTCAACAAATCGGTTACACTCAAGGTGCGTGCGCCACAGTTAAGGGCTGAAGATCAACTCTATCTCATTGGTGCTGAACCAGCATTAGGCGCTTGGAACGAAAAGAAAGCACTGAAGATGACACAGCACAACATCAATGAGTGGATGGTAACTATTGATGGTGCAAAGTTGGCAAGCAGCCGTTTAGAAGTGAAGTTCTTCATTAAGAACAAAGCAGATAACGATGCTATCGTATGGGAATACAGCGATAATCGTATCGTAGAACTGCCTGCAATGGATGAAGGTGACGTCATGGTCTATGAGTTGGATGAGGCTTTTTTCCCACTTCCAGCCGTTCGCATAGCCGGAACATTAGTCCCTGTCTTCTCTCTCCGTTCGGAGTCTAGCTTCGGAATAGGCGACTTTGGCGACCTAAAGAAGATGATTGACTGGGTAAGTCTGACGCAACAACGTGCACTACAGATTCTTCCAATCAACGATACAACCATCACTCACACATGGACGGACTCCTATCCTTATAGCTGTATATCCATCTTTGCACTTCATCCGCAGTATGTTGATCTCAACGCCTTACCTGCTTTAAAGGATAAAGAGCAGCGTGATAAGTTCGAAGCCTTGCGTAAAGAACTTAACGCCTTACCGCAGATTGACTATGAAAGAGTCAATGATGCGAAGACAGAATATCTACGTTTACTATTCGAACAAGAGGGTCAGAAGGTGCTCACGAGTGATGCTTTTAAAGCCTTCTTCATCGATACAGAGAGCTGGTTAGTGCCGTATGCTCAATATTGCTACATGCGTGATAAGAATGGAACAGCTGACTTCTCACGTTGGTCCGACCATAACCAATGGGATGAAGCTGAGCGTAAACAGCTATCGTCACCAAAGGAGAAAGCATACAAGGAGGTCGCTTTCTTCTATTACGTGCAATATATCCTCAGCAGTCAACTAAAGGCTGTTCATGAGTATGCACAGGCGCATAAAGTGATCCTGAAAGGCGATATTCCTATCGGAGTAAACCGTTATGGATGTGACGTGTGGACGCAACCTCGATACTTCAATCTTAATGGTCAGGCAGGCGCGCCACCTGATGATTTCTCTGTAAATGGGCAGAATTGGGGCTTTCCAACATACAACTGGGAGGAGATGATAAGCGATGGTTGCAAGTGGTGGATACGTCGTTTCCAGAATATGTCGAAGTATTTTGATGCCTACCGAATCGATCATGTCTTAGGCTTCTTCCGTATATGGGAGATTCCAATAAGTGCTGTTCATGGTCTGTTAGGACAGTTTGCTCCATCGTTAGGAATGAGTCGTGAGGAGATTGAGGGCTATGGTTTACACTGGCAAGAGGAGTTATTTACCGAGCCATTCATCACTGATTGGATTCTAGATCGTGTATTCAGAGAGCATGCAGATGAGGTTCGTCAAAAGTATGTTGAGCATATTTGGGGTGACAGATACAAGATGCGTTCAGCCTTCGATACGCAACGTAAGGTGGAAAAGGTATTTGCTGGTAAGACCTCAGATACTGATGTTTGGATACGTGATGGTCTATATTCTCTGATTAGCGATGTGCTCTTTGTGCGTGATCATAAGGATCCTAACCGCTTCCATCCACGCATTAGTGTGCAGTTCGCATTCATCTATGAGAGCCTTTACGATAGTGATAAAGCAGTATTCAACAGGCTTTATAATGATTATTACTATCGTCGCAATAACCAGTTCTGGTATCAGGAAGCAATGAAGAAGTTGCCTAAGTTGGTGAATGCAACACGTATGTTGGTATGTGCCGAGGACTTAGGTATGGTGCCTGATTGCGTTGCTTGGGTAATGAATGAGCTTCGTATCCTTAGCTTGGAGATACAGAGTATGCCGAAAGACCCGCATGTTCGATTCGGACACTTGGGTCAGAACCCATACAGAAGTGTAAGTACTATCTCCACACATGACATGGCTACACTTCGACAATGGTGGGATGAAGACTGGGCAAGGGCGCAGGATTACTTCAATAGTATGCTTCATCGTGGTGGACCAGCACCTCACCCATTACCTGGATGGCTTGCTCGTGACATCGTTAGTCGCCATTTGACATCACCAAGTATGCTCTGCATCTTAGGCATTCAAGACTGGATGAGTATTGACGAAACGCTCCGATTAGCTGATCCTGACGCCGAACGCATTAACATCCCGGCTAATCCTAAGCACTACTGGCGCTATCGTATGCATGTAAGTATCGAAGAGTTAATGAAGAACAAGGACTTTAATGGACAAGTAATTGACTTGATTAACCAAGCTGGAAGATAATTCTATTAGGCGATTATGATGCTTTGACAAGCGGTTATAATCGCCTATTATCAATAAAACCATCTATAACTATTCATTAAGAATACTAACGTAACAATGAAGATAAAGTATTATTTGGCTGCTTCTATCGCTTCCTTTATGCTTTCACAAGGGGTTTCTGCACAAGAGAGATTCGATGAGGTGTCTTATACACCATCGGCTACAACCTTCCGTCTCAATGCACCATCAAAACCTGTACTAAGGCTATATGATGAGGGACTTGGTGGTAAGGCTTATAAGAAGGTGAAGCTCACACAGAGTGGTGATAATACATGGTCTGTGGTCGTGAAAGGCGACTTAAAAGGGAAATTCTATACTTTTGATATTGGTAAGGGAGAAACTCCTGGTGTCTTCGCAAAGGCTGTTGGCTGCAATGGTAGTCGTGGAGCTGTGGTGGACATGAGGGACACGAACCCTGTTGGATGGGACTCGGATAGACGCGTTCCGACGAAGAGTCCAGCCGACCTTATTATATATGAGCTACATCATCGGGACTTTTCTATAGATAAGTCATCTGGTCTTGTAAACAAAGGGAAGTACCTTGCTCTGACGGAGCAGAAGGCTATTGACTATTTGAAGAAGTTGGGGGTGAATGCTATTCACATTCTTCCTTCTTTCGACTTTGCCTCTATCGACGAGTCGAAACCAGATGTTCCTCAATACAACTGGGGCTATGATCCGTTGAATTATAACGTACCCGAAGGGAGTTACTCATACGATGCCAGTCTGCCAACTCGTCGTATCATGGAGTTCAAACAGATGGTACAAGCATTGCACAAAGCTGGTATTAGGGTGATTCTTGACGTTGTTTATAATCACACTTACGACCTTGCTAACAGCAACTTCGAGCGTACTTTCCCTAAAGCCTACTATCGTTATAAGGCTGACGGAACGCCTTCTGATGGTTCAGGTTGTGGTAACGAGACGGCAAGTGAGAAGTCGCTTATGCATGAGTTTATGCTTGAGTCAATGAAATACTGGGTCAAAGAGTATCACATCGACGGCTTCCGTGTAGACCTCATGGGCGTTCATGACATTCAAACTATGAATGATATCCGTCGTGAACTCAATGCTATTGACCCCGAGATATTCGTTTATGGCGAGGGATGGAGCGCTGGAACTTGTGCTTATCCGCATGATAAGCTGGCGATGAAGGCTGCTATTCCACAAATGCCAGGCATTGCTGCGTTCTCTGATGACATCCGCGACGCTTTGCGTGGACCATTCTCTGATGATCACCAAGCTGGCTTCTTGGGTGGTGTGAAAGGTTTGGAGGAGAGCATAAAGGCTGGTATTGCAGGTATGATAGCCCACCCACAGGTTGATTACAACAAGGTGAACTATTCGAAGAAACCATACGCAATAGAGCCAACACAGATGATCTCTTACGTAAGTTGCCATGATGACTTGTGCTTAGTAGACCGTTTAAAGGCTTCAATACCCGAAGTGGTATATGATAAGGATGCGTTAATTCGATTGGACGAATTGGCTCAAACGGCTGTATTCACATCTCAAGGCGTACCTTTCATGCTGTCTGGTGAGGAGATGTTACGCGATAAGAAAGGTGTTCACAATTCGTTTAATTCACCTGACAGTATCAATCACTTGGATTGGAACAACCTAACTGCTTACCCGCAAGTGTTCCAATATTACAGTCGTCTCATCCGTCTTCGTAAGAACCACCCAGCCTTCCGTTTAGGCAATGCAGACCTTGTCCGCAAGCATTTGGAGTTCCTTCCAGTACAGGACTGCTTGGTTGCTTTCCGTCTAAAAGACCATGCCGGTGGTGATAAGTGGAACAATATTTACGTCATACTCAATGCTAATTCAAGTCTAAGAACCGTCAATATCCCTAAAGGGAACTACACGATTGTATGTGCAAATGGCGATATCAGCGAAGCAGGATTGGGTCAGATGGAAGGCGGAGAGGTAATGGTTGATGCGCAATCGGCATTGATCTTACATGATTAAACACGTCTCCTCCCTTCCTTAAAAGGGTAGGGTTGCTAGCAAGAAGAGGCTAGCATGTAGTACCAGAAGTATAACTTTTCAACAAGTCTCCCCATCCTTCCAATGGATTGGGGAGCTTTCCGAATAACAATGAACCTAAAACAAACAATCAACAAAGCAGCTCTTTGTTCCGCAAGAAGGCTATGGAGCAGCTTATTCTTATTATCTTTATTCATCGTTCCAACAGCTATGACTGCTCATAACAGTACGTCCGTATCTAAGAATCAATCGGTATCGAAAGTGGATATCACACGCATTGAACCAGAAAACTGGTTTGTTGGTATGAAAGACCCAACACTTCAGTTGATGGTTTATGGTAAGGATATCAAGTTCTCTGACGTATCAACTGATTATGAGAATGTGCGTATTGACTCACTTGTTAGGCTTGATTCGCCTAATTACTTACTGGTTTATCTCAATCTAAAAGATGCTAAACCGGGTGAGATGACGCTCTCATTTAAGGGCAAGGATGGTAAAGTTATCAAACGAAAGTACCAACTCTTGGCTCGTTCTATGGCTGGTGCTGCCCACAAGGGATTCGATAACTCGGATGTTCTCTATATGCTCATGCCTGACAGATTTGCTAATGGTAACCCGAAGAATGACGTTGTTAAGGGTATGCAAGACCAACTATGCGACCGCAACGAACCGAGCCTCAGACATGGAGGAGACCTAGAAGGTATACGTCAGCATCTCGATTATTTCAATCGTTTAGGAGTAACAGCTCTATGGTTCACACCCGTTTTGGAGAACGATAGACCAGCCGATAACGGGAAGAATAGTACGTATCATGGATATGCAACAACCGATTATTATAAGGTGGATCCACGCTTTGGTACAAACGATGAGTACAAGAAGCTCATTGCTGAATGTCATCAGAAAGGACTGAAAGTAGTTATGGATATGATCTTTAACCATTGTGGAGACTATCACACATGGAACCGAGATATGCCCTCAAAGGACTGGTTTAATTACCCAAACTATGGTTTGCAAACAAGCTATAAACTAACTCCTGTGCTCGATCCATACGCCAGTAAGGTGGACATGAGGGAGACTGTTGATGGCTGGTTCGTCGCTTCCATGCCCGATCTGAACCAACGCAACCCTCACGTTATCAAGTATCTTATCCAGAACTCAATGTGGTGGATAGAGACAGTGGGTATAGATGGAATACGCATGGATACCTATCCTTACGCTGATCGAAAGGCTATGGCTGAATGGATGAAGGCATTGGATGCAGAATACCCAAACTTCAATACCGTTGGAGAAACGTGGGTTACAGAACCTGCTTACACAGCTGCTTGGCAGAAGGACAGCAAGCTCTCTGATATTAACAGCTATCTGAAGACGGTGATGGACTTCTCTTTCTTTGATAAGCTAACGCTTGCGAAGAACGAAGAAACCGATGATTGGTGGAAGGGACTGAACCGTATTTACAACTCATTGTGCTATGATTACCTCTATACGAACCCATCTTCTGTGATGGCATTCATCGAGAATCACGATACAGACAGGTTCCTTGGCAATGGCAAGGACACAACGGCTCTGAAGCAGGCTTACGCTTTGTTGCTCACAATGAATCGTATTCCGCAACTTTACTATGGTACGGAAGTACTCATGAATGGTACGAAGGAGATCACAGATGGCAATGTCCGTAAGGACTTCCCAGGTGGTTTTCCTGGTGATAAAGCCGATAAGTTCACACGTGAAGGGCGCACAACTGCAGAGAACGCCATGTTCGATTGGACTTCAAAAATACTACATTGGCGACAAAACAATGAGGTGATTAGCAAGGGAAAACAAACCCAATTCATCCCTTGGCATGGTGTTTATGTGCTCGCAAGACAGCTTGATGGCAAGACTGTTCTCACCATTCTCAATGGCAAAAAGGCTGATAATAAGGTGGAAATAGCACGTTATGCAGAGGTGATTGGTCAACATACTACAGCCACAGACATCACGACTGGCAAGACAATCGACCTCACAAAGGACATCCCACTGGGGCATCGTCAGGCGATGATACTCAGTTTCTAAGCCCATAAACAACAAACAGCGAGAAGGCAATCAAGCTCTTCTTGCTGTTTGTTTATTTATTTTCTTTGTTCTACTCAAACATTTGCAGACCTATTAACTGTACTAATTCTTTGAACTCGGGGGAGTATTTTACATCCGTCTTACCCCATTCGTACTCATGACGAATATGCTTTCCTGGATAATAGATAGTCACAAATAAGCTCCCTTGATCAGTACAAAAATCGTTATTCTTAACGGCTATCACATCCTTAGCAGAGCCTGTGACGTATATGTCATCCACGAGTTCTTTGACTCGAAAACTGCGCTCGTCACTAACCTGAACTATGTCTGTTGTGTCTTTCACCTTGCCCTTCACCGATACATTATGCTGTATATACTTACACGAACGACCCTGTTTATCTACTATCCAAGTAATGTATTTAGGATTGATAACATAGCCTGGAAGTGACTCAATAACGACGGAGTCATACGCTTCTGACGTATTCTTCGCCGTCAACACTCGGTTTCCTTTGGAACAGCTAATGCCTATCAAGGCGATTACAACACATAAATAAACGGGCTTCCTCATCTGTTCTAATAAGCAAAAGAATGATAATTATCTAATAGAAGATTATAATGATTCAATCACTCTATTCTTAGTTCTACTCGTCCGGATGTCCTTTATAATGCTTTCTGTAGTTCTATCATCACGCCAAAGACCAGCAAACTGGTCTGCCCAATGCTCATCCTTCGCCTTTACTTCCCTATGAAGTAACGAGTCACTTAACAAAGAAATCAGTTCCAACTTAACGTTATCACTTAGGTTTTTAAGGATGTTCCAATACGGAATCCGCCCACTATTTAATGTGTAATTACCATCCATAACTATTCCTTTATATGCCTGTTGCAAAGATACACAATAATGTGTTTGCCTCCAAATAATCGTCTTTTAAGTTGCTATTAACTGATAGCTCTATCAGAGTTCATGACAATCTTTGAAGCACTTTATGCTCTCCAGGGTTATTACAAGGCTTCTGTAATACTTCTCCAAGCCTTCTGTAATAGTATTACAAGCCCTTTGTAATATTTCTGTAAGACTTCAGGAAGATACCCAAAAGGCTCTTTTAAAGACCAAGATTGTGGTTAAGAAGATACGAGATGAGTATTAGCAAGAATAGAAAATGATTTTTATTAATCCTTACTCTACGCCTTTTAACTGGTGAGATAAGGGTAAAAAAAGCCCCTCTCTGTAGGAGAGGGGTTTGGGGTGAGGCTTGTATCTTGAATTGAAAAGCCGTTAGGGTTGAAAGATGATAGGCACTGTTACGCGTGCTTGTATAGGGCGGTCGTTCTGCATAGCGGGCTTCCATCCCACCATGCGATTGGTTAATCGAACCGCTTGCTCCTTGTAGAACTCCACGCAATTAGCAAGTACTTGCTTCTGCTTAGCCGCATCCAACTTCATAAAATGCTTACTTGTGCCCTGCACATTCTTAACATCTACGACACGAGCACCCGTCACGGAACCATCTATTTCGACGTTGAATAAGACGGTCATTTCGGCATGTACCTTCGAACGAATAGCCTGAATGCTATGGTATTGATTGCGTGCAAAATAGTTGGCGATGGCTTCCTGCCCTCCTTCAAACGTCGGGAGAACATCCGCCTTACTAACCTTTGGTTGCAAGTCGATGGACTCTAGCTTCGCTTTTAACTTGTTGATCTCTACCGTTCCCATAACAACTTTGCCGTTAGGATCGATGAGGTACATCGAAGGAATCCAATCAATCTTATATAACTTGTCGATAAATGTATTCTTCCTAAACTTCTTCAGCTCGCTTACCTGTGTCCAATTCATCTGATAACGATTCCAGTATGTCTTTGCCCAAGCCTCTCGGTCGGTATCAAAAGAGATACCAACGAATTGCACACCATAGTCACGGAACTGCTCATAGAGTGCTTTCATGGCTGGAATATCACGCCGACAATCAGGGCACCAACTCGCCCAGAAGTCTAAAACAACATAACTTCCTCGGTACTGACTCAGCTTGATATCCCTCCCATCATAGGTTCTCAAGGTAAACTCTGGGGCTTTCGTACCTGGTTTCAACATGTTAGTTGCATACTTTGCATCCAAGTCTATTGCGGCTTGAATGGTATCATTTGTTTGTGCGAGAGCAGCTGGAACCGCCATAAAGAACGCACATGCAGCTGCTAAGAAAATCTTTTTCATATCGTTACTTATCTACTTGCTGTTTTCTTACTTCACCTTATTTGTATTAGGTCTGTTGGTTATGTTGCAAATATACTATCTTATTTTCAATAACACAAGACCTATTGTATTTTTTCAATTGTCAGTGTTTGGTCGCAATACTCCACAACTGCTGGACGGTGCGTGATGAATATCACCGTCTTATCATGTGTAGAGAGTATGTTCTTGAGGAGCTTCTTTTCGGTCTCAGGATCTAGTGCCGAAGTAGCTTCATCGAATATCATTATACTTCGATTACGCAGTAGGGAACGGGCAATGGCAATGCGTTGTGCCTGTCCTTCACTCAATCCGCCGCCTTGTTCGGAGCATGGAGTATCAAGTCCAAGAGGCAAGTGGAACACGAAATCAGCACAACTCTTGCATAACACTTCTTCCATCTCTTCTTGTGTAGCATCTACCTTTCCAAGTAGGAGGTTCTCACGTATTGTACCACTCAAGAGCGTGTTCCCCTGTGGTACATAGACGAAGTTTGTACGCATGAGAGGGGATAGTTCTCTACTTTCCTGCGCATTATAAATCTCGACCTTGCCCTTTGTTGGCTTCAATAATGCCAGTAACATCCTGATGAGAGTAGTCTTTCCTGCTCCCGTTTCACCCAATATGGCGGTACACGAACAAGGGTAGAAATCGAAGTTCAAGTCCCTTAGTATCTCCCGATCACCATCCTCGTAACGATAGTTAATACCCTTCAATCGGATGCCGCAAGGCGATGATAACTCAATCGGATCACCCTGTTCTTCGAGTGGATTCTCCTCTAGTTCCATCAGTCGTTCGGCTGCTGTAAAGACAGAGACAAAGGCTGGGACAAGCTTTGTTAGTTGTCGGGCAGGACTTTGAATCTTATTCACTAACTGCAAGAAAGCCGTCATTCCGCCAAATGACAATGTATGAAGTGACATACGAATAGCCGCCCATGTGAAGGCGACCAGATACCCAAATGCAAAGCCAAAGTTCAATACTAAGTTAGAGAAAACAGAGAACTTTGTCTTGCTAACAACCTTCTGTCGCAGTTCTTTCTGTGTACCTTCTAACTTGCCAACTATCATCTCGTCGCTCTCAAGAGTCTTAATCAACATACGGTGTTGAATGGTCTCTTGGAGTACACTTTGTACCTTAGAATCAGAGTTACGAACCTCCCTTGTGAGGCGTCTCATTTGACGAACATAGACCTTACTAACCAATACAAACAATGGTATGATGACGACAATCAAGAGTGCAAGTCGCCAATCCATCGTTAAGAGGTAACAGAAAGCTCCGAGGAACATAGCCAATGTTGAGATAGAACTAGGGATGGTTTCGGTGAGGAAAGTGACGACATTTGCAACGTCAAGTTCCAATCGGTTCAATACATCTCCGCTGTGGTAACGTTCCCGACCATGCCACTCTGAGCGCAAGATACGGTCTAGCATGTTCTGTTGCATCCTATTCTGCGCCTTTATTCCCAGCAGGTTTCGCACCCAGACAGAGGCGATACTCAATGCAAAGTCACATAGAATCAAGCCTCCCATGATACTAACAGCGATGTAAATACTGCCTGGTTTAACATGAGAAGCAACGTCGATAGCATTCTGGACAGCCCATACTGTAGCCAAAGATACCCCCACACTGAGCAGACCTATCAATGCATTGAGGATTGCCTGCTTATGGTTTCCGCGCCACGCAAGCCATAACCAATGAAATATCTCCTTAGTAGTATAGCGTGTGTTAGGTATCTGGAAGAGCCTTCTTATCTTATCAATCATTGTATAATCTTTCGTTAGCTGTGGTTTATGTCTCGGTCTTTATCAAACAAAGAGAGTTAGTGGTTAGGACATGATAACAATCCGTTAGAACTTACGAGTATCTGCTCCCCACATGAGTTTCTCGCGTAGTGTGGAGAAGAAATGCTGTTCCCTTCGCTTTACGATACGCACTTTATGAGAGGCTTTCCTTATCTTTAGCGTCACACCCTCACGTAGTTTCTCTGATCGTCCATCAACTGCTGCCAAGAAGTTGTGGCTTCGGCTCTCTACTTCTAAGGTTATCTCGGCCTTGTCACTGATAACAATTGGACGAATGTTGAGGCTATGAGGAGCAACAGGAGTCATGCTAAAGATGTCCGATTGAGGGACTATAATAGGTCCACCGACGGACAATGAGTAAGCTGTTGAGCCTGTTGGCGTACTGATAACGAGTCCATCTGCAAGATAAGTGGTGAGGTATTCACCATTAATAGTTGCCTTAATAGAAATCATCGCAGCGTTATCTCGTTTCAAAATCGCAATATCATTCAGCGCATACGGACATCCCTCCAATGGTTCCCCAAGTGCTTCTAATTGCATAACGGCACGTTCTTCAATCTCGGCATTGCCTGCAAAGATAGCATCTAAGATGTCTTTTGCCTCATCAGGAACCACACTTGCAAGGAATCCTAAGCGTCCCATGTTCACTCCAATGATAGGTATTTGCTTCGGACCAACCTTACTTGCCGCCTTTAAGAACGTCCCATCGCCTCCGAGAGAGATAACGTAATCAACATCAAAGTTTACCCCCTCAAACACACCAGCTATCTTTAAATCCCCCTGAAGTTTATTCTCTAAAGCATGAAAGAAGCCTTGCTCTAAGTAAATATCAGCCTCGTGTTGAGTCAAATAACCCAACAGTTCTTTTATCCGAATGGACTCTAAAGCTTTAGAAGCACTACCAAAAATGGCGAAACTCAGTTTCTTCTCAGCCATAAAAACATACCTTTTAAATATCTTTTAGCCTTGCAAACGGTACTAAACGACGAATAATTAGTATATTTGCAAGTACTTTACTTCTGCAAAAGTAAGGTTTTTAATTGGATTTGTAGACTTAAATACGAAATAAATTATGGCTAAAGTGTATGAGTTTCTGGCTAATGGTTTCGAAGAGGTAGAGGCATTAGCACCCGTAGATATCCTACGTCGAGGTGGCGTGGAGGTTAAGACTGTGAGCATAACAGGCTCCCCGCTCGTTGAATCATCGCATGGGGTGATGGTGAAAGCCGACTTACAAATAGAAGACTTAGGCGTTATTGATGATGCAGATATGCTCTTGATACCGGGTGGAATGCCTGGTGCACAGAACTTGAAGGACGATGCGCGTGTTGGAAAAGCACTGCTTCATCAGGTGGAGAGTGGTAAACGTGTGGGCGCAATCTGTGCTGGACCGATGGTTCTCGGTGCTTTGGGAATCCTCAAGGGCAAGCGTGCTACATGCTATCCAGGCTTTGAGAAGTTTCTTACTGGCGCAGAATACACCAAGGAATTATGCACTATTGATGGCAATGTGACAACAGGTAAAGGTCCTGCTGCTGCCTTCGTTTATGGTTTCAAGCTATTAGAACAACTCGTATCAGTAGAGAAAGCGAACGAAATCAGGGAAGGTATGTTGATCAACGAACTCATTGCTCTGCATTAAAACATCGTCAGAAGATGATAAGATACGCTATTATCGTTGCAGGAGGAAAGGGCTTGCGAATGGGAACAGAGGTGCCTAAGCAATTCCTTCCCATCGCTGGTAAGCCTGTTCTGATGCACACTATCAGTAGGTTTCATACCTATGATGAGCACTTAAAAGTCATCCTTGTCCTTCCAAAAGAGCAACAGGAGTATTGGAATCAGCTCTGTGAAGAATATCATTTCATCGAAGATTACCAGCTTGCAGATGGTGGTGCTAGTCGCTTCCAGTCGTGCCGTAATGGCTTGTCAATGATACCCAATGATACAGAAGGGCTCGTTGGAATTCATGATGGTGTGCGTCCATTCGTCTCAAACGAGGCTATCTCACGTTGTTATGACGCTGCAGAGAAAGAGAAGGCAGTGATTCCTGTATTGCCCGTGACAGACACCTTGCGCTTTGTGGGCGATTCCGATAAGGGGAGGAATGTGTTGCGAAGTGATTACAGAGTGGTTCAGACGCCACAAGTATTTGATATCCAACTCCTCAAAAAAGCATATAACCAACCCGAGAGTACCAGCTTTACTGATGATGCTAGCGTTGTTGAAAGCATTGGACAGGCTGTCACTATGGTGGAAGGGAATCGTGAGAATATAAAAATCACTACCCCCTTCGATCTGAAAGTAGCGGAGATTTTGGTGTAAGAGAGGCTCAATTCCGGTACCCCACCCAGCCTCCCCCAAGGGGAGGAGTGCCTCACGGGAGCCAGTGGGGGGCATTATGCCCATTTAACAAAAGCCTTTCTTTGTTTTCAAACAACGCTATTTACTCCCCCTCTTCATTGGGAGGTGGGTAGGTGGGAGGCTTTTCTTAACACAGAAGACACGGATGGCACGAAGCCTAAAGGCGACACAGAGTTCCTTACGGAACAATAGAATCCACAGAAGCTTACGCCCACGTGTAATTCATAATACAAGATTCATAATTATAAGTTATAATCAGAACAATTTGAGAAGGGCGTTCCCTTGTATTGAAAAAAGCCTCTCCTTGTATCGAAGAAACGCCCTCTTTAAATCAAAGAAAGGCTCTTGTTAAATGGACATAACGATTCAAACTGATTTCCGTTAGGCACTCCTCCCCTTAGGGGAGGCTGGGTGGGGTTTCAAAAGAGAGCCTCTCTTGTTAGCTTCCGTTAGGCTACATCCCCTCCTTTGGAGGGGCTTGGGGAGGCTTTAAGTAGCTGTGTTGAGATTCTCAAAAGTTGTTGTAACACATGGATATACTATCACAAGACATCATGTATCTACCAGGTGTAGGTCCGAAAAGGAAAGAGATTCTAAGCAAAGAACTTGGCATCTGGAGTTATCGTGACCTCTTGGAGTATTTCCCCTACAAGTATGTTGACCGCACAAAGATATATCTTCTCTCTGAGTTGTCGGCTGATATGCCCTTCGTACAAGTGAAGTGTAAGATACTAAGCTACGAGGAGTTTGAAGTCGGGAAGCGTCGAAAACGAATAGTGGCGCACGCTACGGATGGTCATGGGATATGCGATATTGTGTGGTTCAATGGTACTAAGTATATTTATCAAAACTATCAATTAGATAAGGAATACATCATCTTTGGGAAGCCAAGCTACTATAACGGACGCTTTCAATTCAGCCATCCTGATATCGACGATGCCAGTCAGTTGCAGCTCAATGACATGGGTATGCAACCTTTCTATATAACGACTGAGAAGATGAAAAAGGCTGGTATCACCTCTAGAGCAATGGAGAAACTAACGAAAACACTGCTTAGTAAGCTCACAACTCCGCTTGACGAGACCCTTCCCTCATTCATTACTAGTCCCTTACACCTCATCTCTCGTGATGCAGCCATGCGTAAGATTCATTATCCAAAGACGGTAGATGATACGCAGCGAGCACGTGTACGCCTTAAATTTGAGGAACTCTTCTATGTTCAACTCAATATTCTTCGCTATGCAAGTGACCATCGTCGCAAGTATAGGGGTTATATCTTCAATCGTATTGGAGCACAATTTAACTGGTTCTACACGCATAATTTACCCTTTGAACTTACTGGTGCACAGAAGAGAGTGATGCATGAAATACGTGCAGATATGATGTCTGGCAAACAAATGAACCGTCTCTTGCAAGGCGATGTAGGTTCGGGTAAGACGCTCGTAGCTCTTATGTCTATGCTCATAGCCATCGATAACGGCTATCAAGCATGTATGATGGCACCGACGGAGATACTTGCAGAACAACACCTACAGACTATCAAGGAGTTTCTCAAGGGTATGAACCTACGCATAGAACTGCTGACTGGCATTGTGAAAGGCAAGAAACGCAAGGAAGTACTTGCTGGGCTTTGGGATGGAAGTGTACATATTGTTGTCGGAACGCATGCTATCATAGAAGATAAGGTGCAATTCCAAAACCTCGGGATGGCTGTTGTTGATGAGCAGCATCGCTTTGGTGTGGAGCAAAGAGCAAAGTTATGGAGTAAGAGTGACAATCCTCCTCACATCCTCGTAATGACAGCTACTCCTATACCACGTACCCTTGCCATGACGATATATGGTGACTTAGACGTGAGTATCATCGATGAGTTGCCTCCAGGACGCAAGCCCATACAGACGATACACAAGTATGATGACCAGATGACGAGCCTCTATCAGGGTATAAGACAGCAGATAAAGCTTGGCAGACAGGTGTATATTGTATATCCACTCATCAAAGAGAGTGAGCGAATTGACCTCAAGAACCTCGAGGACGGATACGCTGCTATGTGTGAGATATTCCCTGACTTCAAGTTAAGTAAGATTCATGGTAAGATGAAGGACAAGGAGAAAGAGGCAGAAATGCAGATGTTTGTCAGTGGAGAAACGCAAATCCTTGTTGCTACAACAGTGATAGAAGTGGGTGTGAACGTACCGAATGCGAGTGTAATGATTATTCTTGATGCACAGCGTTTTGGGCTTTCTCAGCTCCATCAGTTGCGCGGGCGTGTCGGAAGAGGTGCCGAACAGAGTTATTGTATACTTGTTACTAATCGCAAACTCACAAAGGAAACGAGTAAGCGAATTGACATTATGTGTGATACGAATGATGGTTTCGAGATCGCAGAAGCCGATTTGAAGCTAAGAGGTCCAGGTGATTTAGAAGGTACACAGCAAAGTGGTATAGCCTTCGACTTAAAGATTGCCGATATAGCACGTGATGGTCAGCTTGTTCAAATGGCACGTGAAGAAGCACAAAAGATAATTGACAGTGACCCAACCTGCCAAAAGAATGAATATAAATTACTATGGGATAGACTTAAAGCGTTAAGAAAGACTAACATAAACTGGGCTGCGATCTCTTAAAATTAATTTGTCGAAAGCTCTCACAATATGCACTTCTAAACGGCTTGACATATATCATCTACGAATCAAGAGATATAAAAGTCGTTTGTTAAACAGCCTATAAAAACTGTTAACCTGTTGTCTTTTTGTCATTTTTTCCTTATCTTTGCGAAGTCTTTTGATACTTAGTTCGATTCTTTGTTATAAGTTTTCAACATGTCAAGAGATAGGAACTTAACAATTTGTTCCGGCCTTTTTAGGCTTCATAGTACAGAAATAAAATAACTTGATTATGATGTTTAAAAGAATTGTTAGGACTTTCGCACTTACATCTCTATTCGCCCTAACAGCCCACACAGCTAACGCACAAGACTTGCTTGCACGTCAGGCACCAATTGATAGACGAGCTAAAGCACTTGATACAATGGTTATTAGTCGCTTACGTGAATCTGAGGAAGTTGAAGAACCAGCATCTGAACTCTACAACGATTGGAATAACAATTATGCACATAGGGGTGGTAACCTCCCTGATGTATACAAGATTGACCTCCGCGGATTCCATATGCCAACTCCTAGTCGCGTCATTACGAGTAACTTCGGACGCCGTTGGGGACGTCGCCACTTAGGTATGGACATTAAAGTCTACATCGGTGATACCATCCGCGCAGCCTTCTCTGGAAAGGTTCGTGTTGTTAAGTACGATGCAAATGGTTATGGAAAATATGTTGTAATACGCCATAACAATGGTCTTGAAACTATCTACGGACACTTATCAAAACAGCTTGTTTCAATTAACCAGACAGTTCGTGCAGGTCAGCCGATTGCTTTAGGTGGTAATACTGGTCGTTCTACTGGTTCTCACTTGCATTTTGAAACACGTCTTGCTGGCGTTGCTTTGAACCCAGCTTTATTCTTCGACTTTGCTCATCAGGATGTTACTGGCGACTACTATGTGTTCCATAAGAGTACACTAGCACAAGAGTCAGAACAAGCAACAGCTGCTCGTGGTACTTCTTCAAGCCTTGGTTATTCTCGTGAAAACATTCAAGGCACACGTGGACAGAGTTCTTCTACTCGTCAAGAGAAGGCTTACAATACTGATTTCTCTAATCACACACCACGCACAGAAGCTACAAGTAGTACTGGTCAGATTATCTATCACTCAGTAAAAGAAGGTGAGACTATTGAGTCTATTGCTGAGTTGTATGGTGTAACGATTGATAAGTTATGTCGCTTGAATCGTCTAGGTCGATACACGAAGGTAGACAAAGGATGGATTCTCAAGATTAGTAAGTAAACGAATTAATTGATAATACAAAAACACCTCGTTAGATATTTTATTCTAACGAGGTGTTTTTTATTAGGATAGCTTTTGTAATTTGCTGTCATTCCTGTCATCATTTTCGTGTGCACAACATACTGATTACAGAATAATATTATAAGTGCTAAAAGTGACAGCAGCTAATATTAAAACTAAATTAGGGCTTTATGTAACCCAAAGTGGGTGTGATTTTTATTGAAAGGAATAGCACGGCAAGTACTTACCGATTGTCAGTACTATCTTTCTTGAATGAGTCGGAGATGCCTTTACCGAGCTTCTTAAAGAACTTCTTACCACCTTCTCCTATCTTGCGGGTTACCTCGCCCATAGTCTTCACTTCGCGTTTTACAACACGACCTATGCCACGTGACATTGTCCGCAAACCATCTTTTACCTCTGTCTCGCCAGAGTCTCTTCGTTCAACTCTATCGGTTTCTACCTTCTTGCTGCTAGTAGGCTTTGTTGCAGAAGATGGTTGAGGCGCAGGCGTAAGATGCTTTGTTGGAGTTGCAGTGTGTGCTCTTGCCTCTGCTTTCTGGCGTGCTTTAACCAAATGTGGAGATGCGCCTGCAATTCCACTATACTCTGTTTGTGCTGTTGCTGATAGACTTATCAGCGACAAAACAACTATAAGTTTCGTTTTCATTCGTTCCATAGTCTTTCGTTTTATAACTTACTAATTAAACGATAAATGAGCATTGTAAATTATAATCCTTAACAAACAATAGTACGCTTTAAAGGCCTTTAAAAGGGGGAGAAAAGCTATTTAAATACTTTACGAACAACAAACCACGCATGGAGTAAGACCGTTGTTAATAAGCCATAATGGCGGTTCATCACATCAAAACGCTCTTTGAGAGAATCCTTATGATGAATGGTTGTTTGTCCTTCTTCCATATAATTAGCAACGACAGCATGTATGTTACGTAGAAGAAGGTGTCGCCGTTCCCCCTCTTTCATAACTCTTATACACCAGTCAACATCGGCTGAATAACGGAAAGATATGTCATAAGGAAGAGAGCGAGCAATATCCATACGTGCATAAAAGGCTTGATGGCATACCACCATGCCCTGACGGAAAGAACGCCAAGTAAGTCTTTCTGGGGGACTGAGTCGACGGTGATACAAGAAATTACCCTTGTCATCAATTATATCTGTATTTCCAAAGAGGACAGCTGGATGCTCTTCACCATCTCCCACGACAGCTGCTAACATTACCTTATTTAATGTCTCTGCATCAGGAAAGCGGTCACCTGCATTCATAAAGACAATATAGTCTCCCGTTGCTAGTTGTAACCCCTTATTCATTGCATCATAGAGTCCCTTGTCTGGCTCACTTTGGATTTTTACAATATGCCCATTCTCTGCGTCATCAGATTGCTTTTGATAAGCTTTGGCAATACTTATTGTCTCATCAGTTGACGCTCCATCAATAATAAGATGTTCCACATGAGGATAGTTCTGCATCAATACGCTGTCTAGAGTAGGGCGTAAGACAGCAGCTGCGTTATAGGTTATTGTGACAACAGAAAACGTAATCATAATCGATAATTCTTAAAGGCCATTGCCTCATTATATATATTAATGTATTGCAAAGCGACGCTACGTTGAGAATAACTACGCTGTACCTTTGTTATTGCTGATGAGGAGAGGTCTTGGTAATCGGCTTCTTCTAGAATCCAATGAAGTCCTTGTGCGAGGTCTGTAGCATCACGATACTTTGCAACATAACCATTTACCTTGTGGTCAATCTCTTCTGGAATACCACCCACCTTAAAGCCTACACAGGGTACACCACACGCCATTGCTTCCATAATGGTGTTAGGTAGATTCTCTGAGAGAGAAGGTAAAACGAAAACATCAGAAGCATTATAGACATCTACAATACGCTGAGTGTCGTTGATATATCCCAACTCATAGACTTCAAAGTCGAATTCCTCTCTTAGGTTCTCTGCATGACCACCTAGTATGGCTATGGCTGTTTTATTGACTATCTCTGGATAATCCTTTGCTAACTTATGGCAGGCTTCAATGAGATAAGATATTCCTTTGTTTACATTTGTTACGCGTTGTGATGCAAAAAGAATAATTTTCTTGTCTAAAGGAAGTCCTGCATTTATGCGAGCCTGTTTATTATCTTTGGGATGGAAAACATGTGTATCAATTGGATTGGGGATTGAAAATACTTGTTGTCCAGCAAGAATAGCACTCTTGCTTGCCTCCTTTTCGAGCCATTTGCTACACGTTACAAACATGATATTGCGCCCTTCAAGCATCTTCTTCTTACGCTGAAGCACCTTATTAGATAAGTCGTTTGTAGAACCACCATTGGGTAGCAGGCGACAATTACCGCAATAAGACTGATAACGCAGACAGTTTAGTGTGATATGACAGATACCTGTTGCAGGCCAAATATCATGCATTGTCCAAACAACAGGCTTTCCACTATCAAGGATCTTGCGGATTCCTTTCAGCGAAAGCATTCCTTGATTGATCCAAGAGAGGTGTATAATGTCAGCCTCTTTAAACTCTGGTAACTTTGTGATATCAACTCCAGAATTAGCAATATCTATCTCAAATAGGTGCTTACGACTGAAGTGTAGATGCCAAAATATGGTCCATCGTTCCCAAAGAAAGTGTAATTGATTGCGTAAAGTATGTGATAAACCAACAACAGTAATATCATCCGTCAGTTTATCACGTACTAACATCTTTGCTTTTACGCCATTGTTATTCAGAGCGTCCTTAAGTCGGTTGGCAGCTAAAGCAGCACCACCTGTCTTCTCACTGGTATTTACTATCAGAACTTTCATTCGCTTATTTCCTTTTCAGCAAAGTTACAAGAAAAGGCATAAACACACAAGGAAAGTAATAAAATATTAGTTGTTTACGGACACAGAAGGTTGATTTGCGTCAAGAAAGGGGCATTATCTTGATAAAACATAAGTAAAATGTTGCAAGGAAGTGAGAATCATCCTACCTTTGCATTGTCAAAAGGTTAATAGATTGTTTAGGTTAGTAGTAATAGATTTAGGTTTTTAGTTATTTTATTTTAGGTAAAACGTTTAACGATTGATCAGTGATAGCAAAGGTAGTCGTGAGATTCCCTTTCACATAAAAAGATTTTTGGTTAAACATACTGATAACGCCGATGCTCGTTGAGAGTATCGGCGTTTACTTTTATGGATTACATCACTCGGTCTATTACAAAGTCCTTATAATATAGATTTCTCCGCACATCACCCTTTATCTGCAGTAGTTTTCCTTTCGTATCAAAGCGATATTCGTAAGAATCGATCCTAGTCTTCATATCCTGTATGGCTGGGTCTGATTCATCCACAAAATCACCATCTTTCACTTCGGGGTCGCCTTTAAGCGATACGACAAACCCTTGCTTATCCTTTGATATGTTATAAGTTCCATAGTCACCAAGTAGGTCGAAGTACTCTCTGCCAGTGGTCTCACCTTCATCAAAGTGCATCTCTAGTCCAATCATTGCCGTTAGCTCGGGCATATATTGTATAAATGATCCATCTTTTATGAAGTTATCCAGGTGATATAAGATATTCTCACCTTCTGTCGTCCTCATCGTCTCATCAGTTACTCTAGAGAACTTTCTATTCCTTTTCCAGTCCTCTTGACACCATCGTTTGAGGTTCTTATACCACTGATCGAACATCTTCTGATCCTTCACCTCAACGTTGGTCTCTCCCGTCAGATTATTTGCTTCGATGATAAAATGCTGCTTGAGCATCTGTTGCAACGTCTTAGCTTCAAGTTTATTTAGTTCCTTGTCGTATGCACCTGTTTGCCAATCAGGCAGCTTTACATCTAGTCCCTCTACTATGCATTCTAGGCGACAAAGATCATTATTAACCACTAGCGGGACAAGTTTAAAGGTATGCGTTCCCGTTATCCATTTCATTTCACAATCCACTTTTATACGATAAGTGAGCGTATCCCCCACAGTATATTGCGATGGAAGTAAGGGCTTATAAGTGGGTTCTTTCACAACTGACGCCTGTAAACGCTTCATAAATAGTTGCCCCTCTGCCACATTCTTTATCTCTTGAAAAAATGAGAATCTTCTGTTGACTGGCACATTCTTTTTATCAATTGGCCATTGTAACTTATTATCAATCGCCATGTACACATCATCCTTCTGCGGATTATTATAGAGTTTGACCAATCGTTTTGCATCCTGACGAGTGAGCCTTAGTGTACCAGTAACGCTCCCATCAGATATTTCATCTTTACGCACAGCTGTGAATGAGGCCGTAGGTATGGCATAAGGCGACTGCTTATCTAAGGCACAAAGGATTAGCCAATCATCCATCAGTTCGTTTATACCAAAGCCGAAGATATAACGTGACGTGTCATAGAGTTGCTTCTCACGTGCCAGATTCAGCAACCTCATCACAATTTTCTCATCCTGTGGATTCACCCGTACATACGAATTCATGTGGAAAGCAACATCTTCTCCATTATCAGCTGCATCTGCCGCCGCTGCTGCAACATACCCGTCTGTATCGGGTAAGGTGCCGAAACGCTTCTTGAAAGCCGCTGTTGAGTCAGCTTCCGCTGCATTTTGATTCCCATAAATCTCGTCATTAAAACGTCCGAAATACTTCACTAATGGGTATGTCGTAATATGCTTCTGATAGGGTAGGAGCTTATCACTAATCGACTTCAGTAGTTCGTGTGGGTCATGTACTACTGGATAAAATGATATTTGCACGGGCTTCAATGCTTGTGCCATGGACATTTGCAGACAGCTAATAAGCATTAATAAGAGTAGGCTTATACGTTTCATAAAGTCTATATGTTTGATAATTTACATTCTAATTCGTCGTTCATTCATTCCATCCGATTAGTTTGTGCGCTCTATGAGATAGCCATAAGCTTCAACATCTGACATTCCTTTGTCCTTCTCTGTTGCTTCCTGTTTGACAATCCATTGATATTCTAACCGCTGTATGAGTCCTTGCTTATCTATATGGTAGATATATCTTTCCTCCGTATCACTGTCCTTATCCTTTGTCTTGAGCGTGATAACAAGTCCCTCGTTAGCCTGTGCGATGGTATAATCGACTAAGTTCTTCGCACAAGGGAAGTAACACGTACCTTGTGTCTGCCCTTCCGAGAAGAAATAATCCATTGCAGTCATCACCTCCAATTCGGGTAACCGACGTGCCATATTCTCGCCCGTAAAGTCTGCACTCACCTCCTTCAATAGTTCCTCAGCCATCTGTTTGGCGGCTTCTTGCATTTCCTCTTTGCTCGCACCAAACAGAGCTGCATTCTCTATCAGATATTCCTCTATCTCTTTAACGAGCGTCTTGGAGTTCATCAATGTCGATACAGCAGTGTGTGTTGACAGGTCAGTTTCTATCATAATGTGACACTTGCGTAACCTGTCACAAGTATGATCTATTATCTTCTGAAATACTTCTTCATATTCACGCATCTCCTTTTCATTTGCAGCGTAGAGGGTATCTTCAATACATTCTATGCGTGTCATCTTGTCGTTTACAAGTCTTGGTATGAAACGGAATACATGGGATTCCGTCTGTTTACCTTCCTCTTTCCGAGCAGTGAAACGATAGGTCAGGGTATCACCTATCACGTATTGCGGACGATAAAGTGGTTTGAGTGGAGCCTCCTTTATAGCCGTTGACTTCAGGCGTCGCACAATCTCTTCTGCTTTAACCACACCCATCTCATTCGGAATTTCTATCTCTGTAGTGGAAACCCCACTATTAACAAACATCGTGGCGAGGAACTTTCCATCCAGCAGAACCACAATATTATTGTCTACTTCTTGATAAGTCAACTTCGTAAACGCTACTGCGGCATCACGTGTAAGGCTTAGTTGGAATACGGGATTGCCATCAGAACTCTTGTCGCAACGCGCATCCGTGATTGACAATGTTGGGATAGCCACTGGGCTTTTTAAGTCTATGACGTGTAAGTCATACAAATCCTTATCCGAAGATGACCTCGATAACAAGAGTTGATAGTGAGAAGTATCATACAAGCCTTTCTCTTTGGCAAGATTTAAAAGGCTCTGCACCATACTTCTATTCTGTTCAGAAACATAGAACAAGGCATCATCAGAAGGGGAAGGGCTTGCTTTGTCAATTTCTGTGTCGATAAAGCCCAATAAGTCGATAAGCGATTTCGATGTAATATGTTTCTGATAGGGCAATAACTTCTTATTGATTGGTCGAATAAGGCTTGCCACATTCTGAGAGGCTGGATAAACAGACAGCGTTGCTGGTTTCTCACTCTGCGCAATAGCGCATTGTAGGACTGCAACAAGCGATAATAATGATAGGAAAAAACGTTTCATAAATTGTTCTAAAGTAGTTATATGCGACAAAAATAAGGATAATTCGTTTCATAAGGTTTATCATTTGGTTATTTGTTCTAAAGTCATACGCTGCTATCACCACAGCCGACTATCTTATGCGTTCTATAAGATAGCTCGAAGGAACACGGAAGGTTGGGCTCACGGCATTACGAGGAACCTTCGCATTAGCAATCGCCTCATACCTCAATTGTCGTATCAGTCCACGCTGGTCGATTAAATAGGTGTACCTCCCTGCCCCACCATTCTTATCTGCCTTGACAGTAAGCGTAATCACCAGTCCATCATCCATCTTCGTGATCGTATATTCTGCTATTTTATCCTCCAAATAAAGGTAACATGTGCCTTGTGTCTGCTGATTAGAAAAGCGATTATCGAGCTGTGTCATCACATTCAATTCCGGTAGTATGCTTTCTATATACCCTTGTTCAAAGAACCCATCCCATTCTTCTGCCAGCCTTTCACCCACCTGCTTCAGGTCATTATGCCCAGACAATCCCATCACTTTGACCACTGCACGATGCGTTGTAAGATAGGTCTCCAACGCATGGGATAATGCTGGTAAATCCTTCAACATAGGCACAACAAAGTGAGACGACTGATCTGTCTCAATCATAAAATGGTTCTTGCGTAACTCATAAACGAAATAATTAGCCATATCCTTATATTCCTTGTTTCCCTTAAAGAACTCATCAATGGTAAGAGCAATAGAATCTACCACACATTCCATCCGTGTTATACTATCGTTCACAAGTCTTGGGATGAGTTGAAAGGTGTGCGAACGCTGTGCAGTACCCTTACTCTGTGGGAAAGAAACACGATAAGCCAGCGTATCACCCAATACGTATTGCGGACGATAAAGGGGCGTATAAGCAGAATCACTCACCACAGCAGCTTTCAGATGCGGCAATAGTTTCTGACCTTCCTCTTCTCTAAACCCCAATGATAGCTCCAGCGTCTTAGTAGAGATAACACTTCGAACACAAGGAGATGTGAGGAGCTTACCATCCACTAAAAAGAGTATCAGATTATTTATTTCGTGATAGGTAAGGTTTGTGAAAGCATCCGCAGCACCATGTGTAAGACTTATTTTAAATACAGAATCACCATAAGAGCCCTTGCTGAAACGTACATCTGTAAACGAAAGCGATGGAATTATGTAGGGATTCTTTAGGTCTATAACATATAAAGCAGACGGCTCTAATGCGGATTCTCCACTAGAGAACAAGAAGCGATAGCGGGTGGTATCATATAAATGTTTCTCCCTTGCAAGATCTAAAAGACTCTGCACCTTAGACTGATTAGTCCCTGCCACATAAAAGTAAGTGTAATTAACAAGATATGAGTCTCTATCCTCCTCTGTTGTACGACCCTTATCACCAGTATACGTATGGGGAACACGACTCATAAACTTAATAAGCGACTTAGAAGTAATATGCTTCTGATAAGGCAATAGCTTCTCGCTAATCCTATTGATAAGCCCCGTTGCATCCTTTACTGCCGGATAAACGGAAATTGTTGCAGGCTTGTCACTCTGCGCAATAGCGCATTGTAGGACTGCAACAAGCAATAATAATGATAGGAAGAAACGCTTCATAAATTGTTCTAAAGTAGTTATATGTGACAAAAATAAGGATAATTCTTGAAACGGCAAAGGGGATAAAGCATTAGATTCACATTTGATGTCAAGTATTCTCTAACGCCAGTAATGGTAAGTTCTGTATAAAGCCACGATCGCTTGAACCCTGTTTGCGCTCTTTGTCTCATAGGTTCCCGCATTCCTTCCTCACCTGTTCCCCATTCTTTCCTCATGCGTCTTGCGTCTTTGTATTCCGTATCTTTTCTTCGTTTCACCATGGTGAAACGAGTGTCTCATCATGATGAAATCTGTGTCTCTTCATGATGAAACTTGTGTCTCATCATGATGAAACTAACTTTATATACGTGTGTCAATGATGCGGAACACGTGAGAAAAGAATGCGCAATACGTGAGGAAGGAATGGGGAACAGGTGAGAAAGGAATGCTGGAACAGGTGGGAAACGATTCGCAAACAGGTGAAACGTTGATGTTCTGCCGCTGAAACAGAGGCTCTTTGATAGGATTAGACGGTTTCTTGTAATATAAGCTGATTTTATTATCACCCTTTGGTAAGTCTATTGGAAAGCTAGACACAAGCTGAGAATCCATGTAGGAGAAGCAGACGATTGGACTTTATAGCGCTGGAATATTCGTATAATAAAAACGGCTGATAGCAGTATTAAGAATCGCTATCAGCCGTTTTTTATTTAGTATTCATTAGCCTTTACACCTTTACTATCAAGCATACCGCATAAGCCGCCATACCCTCTTCTCGTCCAACGAAGCCCATTCGCTCTGACGTGGTGGCTTTGATGGATACAGCATCGATGTCGCAACCTATGATATTGGCAAGACATTCGCACATTGCTGGTATGTGAGGATTTATCTTCGGACGCTCAGCGCATACGGTTGCATCGATGTTGCCCACACGATAACCCTTTGTGGCAAGTAGTTCGATGGTCTTACGTAAGATTACTTTCGAGTCCATATCCAATGTTTCGTTGGCGGTATCTGGGAAATGATAACCAATATCACGCATATTAGCAGCACCGAGTAGCGCATCACAAATGGCGTGAATGAGGACATCCGCATCGCTATGTCCGAGCAATCCAAGGCTGTGCTCTATCTTAATACCACCGAGATAGAGGTCACGCCCTTCAACGAGTTTATGGACATCGTAACCCATTCCAATGCGGAAAGATGGGATTGATTGAGTAGTATTTGTCATATATGTTAGATGATTGCCCCGCGGGGGGAGGCTTCCTATTTCCTCTTAAACAAGTCCTTTATACCATCCATATCGAATGATAGGGAGAATCGGAGCGTTTGGTCGAGTGGGTTGTTCTTAGCTGTTGCAATGACATAGCCCGCATCTAGTGCGAATACATTCATCTTGAATCCAGCACCTACAGTGAAGTACTTGCGGTTTCCTTTATTCTCACTCTCGTTGTGATAACCTGCACGAAGTGAGAACTTATCATTATAGGTATATTCAGCTCCCACACTCCATTGCACCTCCTGCATCTCTTCAGAGAATCCATTGGGTGCGTCGCCGAAGCTCTTGAAGATACCCGAGATAGACGATACATCATAGTAATCCTTCTGCAAGCGGTTGTCATAATCTACTTGCGATTCGCCCGTATTACGCTTGGGGTAAGTTGGAACTAGTAACTTGTTTGCATCAGCAGCTATGGTGAACTTATTGAACTCATCAACTGGAATCATCAATGCGGCACCTAAGCGGAGATTGGTAGGTATGAACTCAGAACGATTATCGCCACCGAACGTTATCTTAGAACCAATGTTCGAGATATTCAAGCCTAGTCCTAACTGGCACTCACGCTCACCAATGTTGATGTAATTCTGGTAATAGCAAGAGAGGTCGGCTGCAAAGGCGGAACCGGGTGATGTATCTTCCTTATAGTCATACGTGAGGTCGGAATAAATCCAACGCACAGCGGCTCCGAGTGAGAAGTGCTCACTTAACATCAAAGAATAAGCTACATCTAATGACATCTCGTATGGGTTGATGGTCATATTAGAGCCGTCATTCGTCTGCACCTCACCCAAAGAGAAGTAACGAAGGGAGGATGACACTGCACTGTAATCACCTATGCGATAATATCCAGCTACGTAAGCGAGGTCGATGTCACTCACCAACTGGCGAAGCCACGGGGTGTAGTTCAAAGAGACACCTGCACGAGAAATATTAAAAGGATACTTCGCAGGGTTCCAATACTGGGAATTGACATCAGGATCAGTGGCTGCTCCTACATCACCCATACCTGCTGCACGTGCATCAGGAGCAATGGTTTGTGAGGTAACGGAGGTAGTAACTGGGTTGAACATATCCTTCTTTGTGCCCTGTGCAAATGCAGCAGAAGAGGTTATAACGACCATGGTCAAGAAGGATAAACGAAGCTTTTTATTCATCTTATTTACTTGAATTGCTTATGGAATATTGCTATATAAAGAATCCATGATGCAGCTAGTTTGCCAGCTTACATCATGGATTAAAACGTGTTACTTATATTACTTATTGTCTAAGACGATGAGTTTCTTAGCCTTTGACACCTTTGTTGCACCATCACAACTGAGGCGAACTCGATAGAGATAGACGCCTGTTTGCAATCGAGTACCATTATCTACTATCAGGTTCCAGTTGGTTGAGATGGCATTACCTGATGATACGCCTGACTCCACGTGATGCCAGAGTAAGCGTCCACTCATATCGAGTACTTCTATCTCTACATCCACATTCGAACCCATGTAATTATGCGATACGATGAAGGTTGTCTCGTTGTAAGCTGGATTCTTCGATGCACTGACGCTATAGATATCGGGGGCAAGCCCTTTGACCACATTGAAGTGGAGCGTTACTGTTGACGCATTGTTTTGGATGTCCCATGCTCGGAACTGCAAGGTGTGTGGTCCTTCTGATAGTTCGGGTAGACTGTATCCCGTTGTGCCCGAAGTATAACTGCCGAAATCATAACGGAAGTTATCATTGAGGAGGTAGGTTTGTGTCAATTTACCATCTATGCACAACTGCATATCATGACCAATTCCGTTGCCTGACGCATTGATTCCGTCCTTGTCGGTTATCTGTGCGACGAAGTAAGGAGTGCTATTCACCTTGCCTCCGTCGACAAAAGAAGGAGAATTGAGGAAAGCATAGATAGATGGTCCGATAGAGTCGTTATAGACTACTTCTGACCCATCAATATTGAATCTATCTTCATATCCTTGCGCCATGAGAGAATGGTCTTCGTTGATAGCAGAGAAGTTCATTAAGCCTGTACCAGAGGTATAATTGATGTCACGTGGTACAGCAAAAGTGAGTGTAAACTCGCCATTGCGCACACTATCCGTGCCATTGTAAAGCGTCTTCAGTCGGTCGTAATAGGTGAGGGCTACGTCGGCAGACTGGTCTTGTTTCTTGCAGGTTACGAGTTCTTTGGTATCTCTTACGACCGCAGTGATGAGCCCATTGAAGTCCGTTTGCTTATTACCATCCTTTGTAATAGAGCCTTTCACCTTCACGATTGAGCCACCTTTAATAAGGATAGTATTACCAGTATTAACCGCCTGACCATTGATTGACTCTACGTTCACTTGCAACTTTGGGAGGTTGAGGGCTAAAGCTGGATCACCTAAGAGGGCATATTGCAGTTTGTTTGGTGTAAGGTCTCTACTAGAGTTGATTAGCTCGCACTTTGCGAGTCGTTGCGCCTCACCGAGTGTGGTAGGCTTTCCGTTTGTAAGACTTAGCACATGCTTTAAGAAGGCAGTATTGATAGCCTTGTTATAATAAGTATATACTGTATGAGTCGTTCCCCAGAATGCTACCGAACCCCCTTTGCTATTCAACATAGCCGCTTCACCAATAGTTGGAATCACACCATCATACGGCATAATATCACAACTGGCAGTAATCCATAACGGAAGATTTGTATTGGAGAAGTTCTTGAAGTCAACAAGACGGAGTACTGCTTCATGTGAAATCTGATCTTCTTTACCATGCCCAGCATAATCCATTATCAATGCTCCTTGTGCTTGCTGTTGTTTGATTATCGCACTAGCTTCTGGGTAGGTGTTCCCTGTAGCAGTAGAGATTCGAGGGTAAGCATCCCACATCACCTTCTTTATTTGATAAGCAGGGTAGGCGGATGAAACCGATTCAGCAGTTTCATTCACATCGCGCATGTGGATATTATTATTGCCATCATCACCCATGAACATAAGTACATTCTCCCAGCTTCCTCCATTCTTATTTAATGCGTAATTAATGGTCTTGTCAACGAGCGTCTTCGCATCAATAGCATTGGTAACGGGGAATCGTCCAACACCAAGATCCTCTTTATCGCGACGCAGAAGGTCAGTTCCTTCACCATCATCCATCAGTGTGAACCATCCGTCATTAATGTAACAGTCTGTCTCACTAAATGAGTTCTCACTCTCGTAAGCAAGTAGGTAATCATCTGGATTCAATAGACGGCAAGAGCTGGTGTTCATGCGATTATCCCATACACAATCACCAAAGAGCAAGAGTGACTGGGGCATGGTCTGTGCATTTGTAGCACGATCATATAACATCTTCATGTAACGTCGGTAAGCCATTGCATCAGGTGTTCCACTAGAGAACTCGTTGTATAGTTCGTCAGCAGGGACAACTCGTACAGAGATGTTATCATGTGTTCTGTGGAAATCAGCTAGGCGCTCAGCTTGTTGTAAGAGCTTCTGACTTGTTGGGATGATAATCACCATATTGACAGGCTCATCAGCGTGATGGTCTTGATTGGTGATATTATAGACATACTCTGGAGTTGGGAACGATGTATTCAGTGAAGGCGCTGGGGCAGGCGTTGGATAGGTCATTGCGAGATAATCAAGCCTTGTTGGACCACCAGAGATCGTCGTGAGCCGGATGCTATCTACACTTTGGAGGTTGGAGACAGCATAGTCTCTGATAACCTCATAACCTTTATCAAAGGAGTCACCAGGTGCAATATGTATCTCACCGAGTTCTCTTCCGTTAGCTTCCACCTTAATGGTTGATTTGTAATCACCTGTTGTCACAGCAACAGTCAAGATACCAGTGCTGGCTTTTGCCTTATTCTTTAAAGTGAAGACCTTACTCTCATTTAATTTTAATGGCGTCTCTTCAAAGAGATTACGACCACCATTAAACCAACTGAAGTTATCTACCTCATGCAATGAATGGTAGTCATTTGCTGATGGATAAAAGCTATTTAAGAAGGTTGTACTATCTGATATGGATGCTGGATTACCTGCGTTATCTTCTGTAAGGAAGTAATATCCGTAATCAGAATAGGGATTGCGAGTGCGTCGAGTGGCTGAATTGCTATCCCAACTAACAGAACCTTTAGCATAGAATAGTCTCTTGCCATGAATTGTATAGGTTGGAACCTCTTTCAAATCATCATGAGATATGATATAATTAGCTGTCAGTTCTTCATCTTGGAGATGTCCACCATAGCCATAGATTTTCACCTTATCTAAATTGGTGAAACCAGCTCGTCGAATCAAGTCATTACTTAATTGATATATGCCATCAGCTGGTACACGTATCTTTGCCCACTTTCCAGTAGACAAGACGGAATGGTTAGCATAACGATTGGATACCTCTAAAGTCGTAAGCCCACCAGCTCTGGTAGATGTCATAGATTTCATTCCTCTCTTAGCATTCAACGACTTCGGACGTGAAGTGAGTGCTATCATAAAGCTAACAAGGAACTGTTTCTTGCCATCACGCTCAACAATCGGTATCAAAGAGAATTCTAGCACACCCTTTTTACGCTCGACCGTCATCTGTTGATGTATCTCTGGCAATGTTGGAGGTACTTGTTTTGTGAGAGAATTATAATGTTGTATGTCCTCAGGGCTCATGTTTATGAACTCAGGGTAGCGTATCTCTAGCTCATAGATAGAGTCTGCATAATTCTCTCCAACGGGAATAGCGTAATGGAAATGAGGTAAGAGTGAGTCAATCGTAACGTCTTCAACTGTTAGATTGAAGAATCGTTTCTGTTGTGCACTCATCGTTATACTGCTCAACAGAAGTATGAGGGAAAGAATAGTTATTTGTTTCGTCATTGACTTAATAATTCTTTTTGATGATTGTAGGGGACTTATTATAAGTTACTCAATCCTTATGCTTTGTTTTGATAAATAGCTTTTATACCTTTTACTTACAATGAAGATCCAGTACTTTACGTTCCTCTATATATCCTTCAAGGCGGTCGTTGATATGTACAGGGAATCCACTAGTAGGACAACCAGTATAAATAAGGTCTCCAGTCTTTAGTGTGAAAAACCGACTAATATAGCTTATGATTTCATCCACCTTATAGATCATATCGCTCGTACTTCCTTCTTGCTTTGTTTCCCCATTGACATCAAGGTGAAAGCGAAGACGTTGAATATCCAAGAACTTATCCTTTGACATCCATTCGCCTAGGACTGCAGCTCCATCGAAACTCTTACTCATATCCCAAGGAAATCCCTGCTGGCTCAGTTTCCTTAGTAAGTCACGTGCCGTAAAGTCGATACCCACTGTTACAGCATCATAATATCGAGAGGCAAAACGCTCGGATATGGACTTACCCAAACGACATACTCTTACGACGATTTCGGCCTCATATTCTATAGTTCCTAACTCATCTGGAATGAAGAAAGGTTTTCTATCTTTCAATAGAGAAGAGTCTGCCTTTGTAAAGATAACCGGATTATCTTGCTTTAATAACGGCTCATTTAGTGCTTTATTGTATCCGACATAATTCATGTCGACTGCAAATATCTTCATATCTTATCTTGCTTATCTCATCCACAACCATTAATCTTATCAATATGGACAGTCATGATTCTGATGAGCTAATAATCTAAAAAAGAGTTGCAGGAGCCTGATGGCTTTCCTACAACTCCTTGCTTATTTTTGCTTTAACGATATACGTTGATTAGTCTGCAGAGAGTGTGAAACGCTTGTAAGCAACGATCTTCAAATCCTTACCTTGAGCCTTAAGCCACTCGCCAACGCTCTGCTTATCACCATCACCAAATTGGAATTCTTGATCAACTAAGCAGTTCTCTTTGAAGAACTTGTTCAAGCGACCCTTAGCAATGTTTTGAATCATTCCCTCGTTGAGGTTAGCGGCTTTCTCAGCACCAACAATCTTACGAATCTCAATCGCCTTGTCAGCCTCCTCACGAGTCAACCAACCCTTGTTGATGTTTGACTCGATGTGATCATCACTATCAACCAAGTTTGCATTGATACCAGCCTTTTTAATAGCTGCTACAACAGCCTTCTCAACCTGCTCTTCCTTTGTCTTCTCAACAGCCACCTTGAACTCTTCATCCTTTACAGATTGTGGTACAGAAGCTTCATCCAAAGCAACTGGTTTCATTGCTGCTACCTGCATAGCAATCTTGTGACCAGCGTCCTCGTTATTCTCATTGAGCTGAACCATAGTGGCAAGGGTATGCTTGTTCATGTGATCATAAACAGATACATTCTCACCCTCTAGGAAGTTATAACCATCAAGCTCCATCTTCTCGCCAGTTACACCAGAGCGCTGTTGAACGGCAGTAGCTACATCTTCTCCGTTAGCAAGCTTTAATGCCTTAACCTCATCGAGGCTCTGGCACTTGTTTGCCACAGCAGCATCCAAAATCTCTTGAACCAATGCAATGAAGTCCTTACCATTAGCCACGAAGTCGGTCTCGCACTTAACAGCAATCATAGCAGAAAAGCCATCAACCTGCTTTACAAGCACACAACCATTAGATGTCTCACGATCAGAACGCTTAGCCGCAATTGCTAAACCACGCTCACGAAGCAATTCCTTTGCTTTGTCGAAGTCGCCTTCAGCCTCTGTGAGAGCCTTCTTTACATCTGCTAAACCTGCGCCAGTCATAGCGCGGAGCTTCTTGATATCTTCAATAGATACAGCCATTTTTGTTTTTCCTTTCTAATATTATTAAATAATGTGGGCGTTGATGAGAGATGATGAACCTATATATCAAAAGATATAAGAGTTCATTAGCACTCACCAGCGCCCACTATGTTTCATTTTTACTCAGCAACTGGTGCTTCGTTCTCAGCCTTTGGAGCTTCCTCTGTTTTACGAGCAGAACGCTTTGGCTTAGCCTCTGGTGCTACTTCAGACTGCTCTGCATTAGCCTTCTCATCGGCCTTTTCAGCCTTACGCTCTGTAAGACCTTCTGCAATAGCCTCACAGCAAGCACCAAGGATTGCTGCTACTGAATCCTTTGCATCATCGTTTGCTGGAATAACATAATCGATGTTCTTAGGATCAGAGTTAGTATCAACAATACCGAATACAGGAATGCCCAAGCGGTTAGCCTCCTTAACGGCAATGTGCTCTTTCATTACATCTACAACGAAGAGTGCAGATGGCAAGCGAGTCAAGTCAGCGATAGAACCAAGGTTCTTCTCGAGCTTTGCACGCTGGCGAGAGATCTGGAGCAATTCACGCTTAGAGAGGTTAGAGAATGTTCCGTCGTTCATCAACTTGTCGATGTTCGTCATTTTCTTAACTGCCTTACGGATTGTAGGGAAGTTGGTCAGCATACCACCGGCCCAACGTTCATTAACGTATGGCATATTAACAGATGCAGCTTTCTCAGCTACAACTTCCTTAGCTTGTTTTTTAGTAGCGACAAACAAAATCTTCTTTCCACTCTTAGCAATGCCCTTGAGTGCTTCTGCGGCTTCATCAACTTTAGCCACTGTCTTGTGAAGATCGATGATGTGGATACCATTGCGCTCCATGAAGATATAAGGCGCCATTGCTGGATTCCACTTACGACGGAGGTGGCCAAAGTGGCATCCTGCCTCCAATAACTGGTCAAAATTTGTTCTTGACATGTTGTTTTGTTTTTACTTGTTTACTTTCTTTTTAATTCTTTCTTGACGAATAAGCTTCGTCAGGCTTGTTAGAATCAATCAATGAGTAGTCCCCCGATAAAGGAATCTCATTAATTTAGATACTAAACTCTTTTTCTTTGATCTTCGACCTTTTATGTCTTTAATACGAACATACTAAATGTACATATAAATTCTCAAGACTATAAAGACCAAAGAAAAATATTAACGCTTACTGAACTGGAAGTGAGCACGAGCCTTTGGCTGACCTGGCTTCTTACGCTCAACTGAGCGACTATCACGAGTCAAGAAACCTTGAGCTTTCAATGCCTTCTTATCTTCTGCGTTAACCTTTACCAATGCACGCGCAATAGCAAGACGCAATGCCTGGCTCTGACCTGTAAAGCCACCACCATCGAGGTTAGCCTTAATGTCATACTGACCCTCTACACCGAGCAACTGCAGTGGTTGTTTAACCACGTATTGCAGGATAGCTGATGGGAAGAATTCAGTTAAATCTTTCTTGTTAATTGTGATCTTACCGGTGCCCTCTGAGAGGTAAACACGAGCGACTGCGCTCTTACGGCGACCAATTGCATTAATTACTTCCATCTTTCTCCTTATTATTTATACTGGTTAATATCAATTGCCTTTGGCTTCTGTGCCTCGAGACCGTTGAGCTCTGTACCGTCGATAACATAAAGGTTATCCAGCAAATGACGACCTAGAGGACCCTTTGGTAACATACCCTTTACGGCGTGACGAATCATCTTATCAATACCATTCTTGCGAGCACGAAGCTGTGCAGGAGTATTGAAACGCTGACCACCTGGGTAACCAGTATAACGTGTGTAAACCTTATCAGTCTCCTTCTTACCAGAGAATACAACCTTAGCCGCATTGATAATGATTACATTGTCACCACAATCTACGTGTGGAGTGAAAGTTGGCTTGTACTTTCCGCGAAGTAACTTAGCTACTTTAGAGCAAAGGCGACCTACAATCTGATCGCTCGCGTCAATAACGACCCACTCTTTCTTAGCTGTTTCCTTATTAACGGAAATAGTCTTGTAACTTAAAGTGTCCATTTTAAAAAATTAATAATTTTACTACTAAAAAACGTTTTCTATTTCACGAACATGCTTTGCCTAACCATGTCGCCCGGCCAAAGACAACACTATTAACATGATTCGTATGGGGCTCTAAGAGTACCCCTATAATAATCGGACTGCAAAGGTAATTGTTTTCTACCTTATATATATACTTTTCCTATAATCATTCTATGTTATTTACGATTATTTAACCAATCATCCTCTTCTTGTCCTCCCCAATCATAAGAAATCGTGCTTTTTTTATCATCATAATAATAAAAATACTCTTGTTATAATGCTTTCTCATCTTCAAAAATGTTTATTTTAAGCCCACTAAAATTATTATAATGAAAACAGGGGCAAAGTGAGGCTTTTAGTGCAATAAGGATAAGTTTTTTAGTGCAAGGAATGGTTTTAGCACAAAAAAGAACTGGTTTGAGTGCTAAATAATATAAGGTTTTGAGAGGGAGGGTTATAGTTTTGGAATCGAATATATTTGTTTTTCAAAGGAAGGGAATCTGAGTTCTCTATTAAGAGGATATTGCAAAATTGCATAAAAAGAGGGGCATGTTTTGTTATTGCTTTTATAATGTGAATGTTTTGGCAAGTCTTTTACACAGTTTTGCACTCTAACAGAAGGGGTTTATGTGAGGTTATAAAGCCCTCGTCAGGGGTAATTTCCCCCTCTCTCCGAGGCTATAATCTTCAAAAAAGCCCGATTTCATCGAGATGGGGAGGCTTTCCCCGTTACATTGTTACACGTTACACGTTACATTTTTGTTGGTCTGCGCATATAGGGTGTTGAAAAGAAACAAATAAATAAATAAAAGTAATAAATAATAATATACTAATAATTATTATAATATATAATATATAAAATATATTATATATTATAATAAACTTTCTCTCCCCCTGCCCCCTGCATATTACCATCATCAAAAATGTAACGTGTAACGCGTAACGGTGTAACAAAATGGAAGTGAAAGGAAGCCTGTGGATTCTTTGTACCTTTAGGTACTCCGTGTAATCTCCTGGCAATAAACGTCTGTGCACTCTGTGTTTAAAATTTCTGCACCGAAATATTGGTACTCATTTTTGACACGGAATGCACGGATGGCACAAAAGCCGAAGGCACACAGAGTTCCTTGCGGAACATGGGAATCCACGGAAGCTGACGCCCGTGTGGGGGCTCCCCCCCTTCTCTGAGGGCTTGGGGAGGCTTTTCTGTGGATTCTTTGTACCTTTAGGTACTCTGTGTAATCTCCTGGCAATAAACGTCTGTGCACTCTGTGTTTAAGATTTCTACACCGAAGTACTGGAACTCATTTTGACACAGAATACACGGATGGCACAAAAGCCGAAGGCACACAGAGCTCCTTGCGGAACATGGGAATCCACAGAAGCTGACGCCCGTGTGGGGGCTCCCCCCTCTCTGAGGGCTTGGGAGGCTTTTTCTGTGGATTCTTTGTACCTTTAGGTACTCTGTGTAATCTCCTGGCAATAAACGTCTGTGCACTCTGTGTTTAAGATTTCTACACCGAAGTGCAGGAACTTATTTTTGATACAGAATACACGGATGGCACAAAAGCCGAAGGCACACAGAGCTCCTTGCGGAACATGGGAATACACGGAAGCTGACGCCCATGTGGGGAGGCTCCCCTCCTTTCGGAGGGGTCGGGGGAGGCTTTTTCATGTTACACGTTACGCGTTACACGTTACATTTTATACCTCACACGTTAATAAGGGGATAAAATTTGTAGAATTTAAGGGCAAAAAAGGCATAATAAGACAAATAGTAGCAAAATGTAGATTTTTAAAGTAAATAAATTATAAATTAAAATATAAATAAAATTATTATTATATATAATATATATATTATATATAATAATAAACTTTCTCTCCCCCTGCCCCCTGCATATTACCATCAGTAAAAATGTAACGTGTAACGCGTAACGGTGTAACAAGTCAAGCCTTCCCAAGCCAAAAGGGAAGCCTCCCCAAGCCCTCCGAAAGGAGGGGATGTCCTATTTGCTGAAGATTTGTAATAATATCTTTTGTTTCCTCCTCTGAGCGAATTGAACTCCCCTCCTTTCGGAGGGGTTGGGGGAGGCTTCTTTCCACTCGTTAATGCGAAAACGGTGTTTGTGTATTATGTTGATTATTAGTTAGTTATCAGTGTTTATGTCATTTTGTTGAGCACTAACACCTCCTTGTTACCCTCATTTTCTTGCTTCCTTCTTCGATTCTTCGTATCTTTGCATTGATGATTAAAAACCATTGATCAGTAAACTTGTTAAACGAAAAATCCAGCGTTATGATTACTAAGATAATCCAAAAAATAAAATTCCAAAATCAATATAATGATTCCCTCGAGTTAGCGAATTTGCTAGTCGACGAATTGTTCGTAAAGGTGCTCTGTGCTTTCTCTTGCCTCTTGCGATACTCCGTGTATGAAGGCGAACGTTTTAACGCTGGATTAAAGAAATCTGCATTGAAGTGCTGGAATCCGTTTAGACGGAAGGTGCTGAACGAACAGAGTTGTCCCGAACCATCTAAACCCTTTTTAATAAAGTTCCATTCATTTTTTTTAAAATCTGCACCATGAAGTCAAAAAAGTAAAAAAGCCGAATCTTTCTAGAACTTTTCCTTACTTTTGCAAGCGTTTGGAGATCCTTGTATGGCATTGCTAGATAGCGTTCTCTGAATAACAAAACAAACACCTATAAACATTTATTCAATGAAAACAAAAGCTATTTTATTGGGACTTACATTGGCTCTTATTCCTGGTCTGAATAGAGCTGAAAACGGCATTAAGATGGTTGTTGGTACTTATACTGACGCAGGAAGTAAGGGGTTATATTCCTTCTCTTTTGATGATTCTAATGGCTCTGCAAAGGAACTCAGCTCGTTAAAAGTCGATAACCCTTCTTATTTCACCTTTAGCAAGAATGGGCGTTTTATTTATGCTGTAAGCGAGAAAAACAATGCCACAGCAGCACTTAATGCCATCAGCTTTGACCCTGTGAAAGGCGACTTAGGATTGATGAACTCTCAACTGACGCATGGCGCAGACCCCTGTTATGTTGATATGGACGGAAAGATTGCGCTCACGGCTAATTATTCGAGTGGTACGATTTCTGTATTTCCTATCTTAAAGAACGGCACGTTGGATAAGTCGCTTCTTATGGTAAGTAGTAAAAAAGGCGGACCTAATAAGACACGTCAGAATACGCCTCATGCCCATTGTGCTATCTTTGCCCCTGATGGTTATATTCTTTCAACAGACTTTAGTGGGGATCGGATTCTTAGCTTCTATTATGATAAGGATAAGAAAAAACTTGAAGATCACGGCATAGCCGCCCATCTGAAAGCAGGTTCTGGTCCTCGTCATATCACCTTCTCTCCCAATGGTAAATATGCTTATCTTATGAGCGAATTGTCAGGGAAAGTGACGGTGTTCACTTACGAAGAAGGAAAGTTGAAGGAAATCCAAACGCTAGTGGCTGATGATGCACGTGCGCAAGGAGGTGCAGATATTCATGTCAGCCCTGATGGTAAATTTGTTTATGCTAGTACACGTCTAAAAGGTGATGGAATCACGATTTTCCGTGTGAATGGCAATGGAACGCTAACGCGGGTAGGCAAACAATCAACAGGCAAACATCCTCGTAATTTTGCTATCACGCCCAATGGTAAATTCCTCCTTGTGGCTTGTCGTGATGCTAATAAGATTCAAGTTTTTTCACGAGACAAGGAAACGGGTATGCTCAAGAATACGAACCAGGATATCCATCTGAGTCATCCTGTTTGTGTAAGATTCTATAATTAAAATTTTACTAACATTTCCCTGAGCTCGGGGAGGAAGTGTTAGTTCTTATATTCAAGGTAGAGGCAAGGCGAACTCGTCTGTCCCTACCTTCTTTCTTTTTATTGTCCTTATCTTCTTTCTTGTTATTGTCAATACTCCCTTTCTTTTTATTGTCAATACTTCATACAATTACTTCTCTTTCCTCTCAACCTTTAATATAAATCTTAAACGCTCAAAGCCCCACAAATTTCAGCAATATAACCTTGTTTCAAAGTATAGACAAATATTTACATTTTAAGTCTTATTCACTTATAACGAATCAAGAGGAATGATATTCATTATAGTTAAAATATTAAAATTGTTCTCGTTAACACATTGTTATTGTGCGATTTATAGTTAACTTTGCATCCGTTTTGGAAGGCTATTTTTTAAGAGTGTAAAGCCACTATTGTTTTGTTCACGACAATTAACTTCGATAATTTTAGATTGTATAACAAATTATAAACCATAATTTTGGAGTTCAACGCCCTCAGTAATATTAAGGTGAGGAAACTCCGTTTAGTGATTATTTTGATATGAAGAAGAAAGATTATGTAAAGCCTAACGCACAGGTGTTAAGCCTTTACTCTGACGAGTTTATGGAGGGTGGATTCCATGCACAAAGTGGTATAAGTGGTACTATTGAGTCAGGTGAAGATGCAGGTGACCCAGAAGAGTCTAACCCAACAGCTTTCTAAAATTAAAAAGACGATTAACGTAATGGGATCAAAGAAATCCCAAGACATAATTAAGTTTAAAAGACAGATGAAGAAATTACTTTATTCGTGCATCGCTTTCTGTACATTGATATTTGCGAGTTGTGCAGACAAGGATGTATCAGAGACAAATGCGACTAATAATGATGGACCTGGTGTAAAGGTTTCTATGGCGATGGAAGGTGAAATGCAGAGTGATGCAGTAGTACACCCCACTAGTCGTGCTATTGGCTATGAAGTAAAGGACGATAATGGTTTCCCAACTGCTAAAGGTCTTTACAATGGTGTTGGAGCAAGTGCGCACGAGCTTGCCACAGGCACGAAGGTTCCTGTTATACTTATATTCAAAAGTGACAACGCAAGCCAGCCTGTAACAAAGGTGAAGACAATGTGGACTTACACACAGGGTGGTAAGTTGACATTGAAATCAAGCGAGACTTTCGAGATGAAAAGTGGTACTGACCTTAGCCAAGGCACATGGTATGTATGTGGTATCTTAGGTGGAGAGTTGGACAACACAAATAGTAATGTTAAGTTCGATGGCTTCGTTGGAGATTATACACCTACAACAAGTGGAAGCAAGACAACCTTTGGCGCAGAAATCCCTTACATCTTCGGTTGGCGTAAGTTGGAAACTAACCAAGCAAAGAAAACAATTAAGGCAAATGTTCCTGTTCGTTTTAAGCAATTTGGTTCTATCGTACGCTTGAAGGTGACTAACAATACTGGTTTCGGCTTTAAGTATGATGGTGTTCGTATCATCACAAGTAACATTCTCGTTGGTCAGTTCGACCTAAGCGCATTTGATAATGTAGCAACTTCAGACCTTGCAGATACACAAGATGGCGTCCTCAATGATGCGACATCAAATGATTATAAAAAAGTCTTCAAGGCATTTAATTTCACTCAGCGTGCTATTACTGATGCTAAGATAATAAGCTTGACTTCAACAAATAAGTTCAGCATACACAATGACCTTAGCTATTACGATTATAAGTTTAATGACTTCGTATCGCTTGCAAATGGTGATTCTGACAAAGGTTATGTATATGTTTGGATGGCTCCTAAACAACAGACTGTGAAGATATATAATAAGCAAGAGGGAGTTGGTAGTCCTGTTGAGACAAAACAAATCTCTAAGACACAGTTCATGTTGATGGCAATACCAACAGAGACAAGTGCAGGAAACAAGGTTGTACCAACATCTATCAATATGATACCTGCTTATGGTACACGTGCTGACTATGTGTCTGGTAGAAACTATCCAGCTAAGGGTAGTGTTGTTTATAACTTCCCTCCATTGAGCTATATTGCTAAACACGATAACTTCGGTACTGATGCTGAATTGTCGGTTGATAACGATTATAATGTGGCTAATACAAAACGCTATACTTACCAAGAATACGTTGTAAACACAGAGAAGATAAGTGATAAACTGGCTTCTATACCATCTGGATATATGTTTGCAGGTAATGAATACTGGCGTAGTATCATTGCACAATACTATGGTTTTGCAGGCTTCCGTAATGCTGGTACAAGCTATAAGTATTCTGTCGGCATTGTTTCTCCTGCCAAATTACCAGGTTGGAGTACCACTAAACTCGTATTCCAATCCTATTCTAAGGGTGTGAAAGATAGTAACGGCAAACTTATTGCCTATATGATTGGTATGTCGAAAAAACCTGATTACATTAGCAATAGCGGAGAAGGACAGCTTTATATGGGGCATGTAACAACTCCTACAACGCAAGTTAGCGCAGGACTTGACGGCAATCCAACATGGATAGACAATAATAACTATCGCTATACCATACGTTATGAAGATGTGAATGGGTCAGCTGTACTCACTCAACGTTACCTTGGTCCACGCTTTGTACTTGATATGGATGATATCGATACGGAAGATTTCTGGGCTGACCCAAGTAATGGCACCACCTATCCAACCGATACTAAGCGTATATTTCCATACGCAGGAGTGAACAGTGCTGCAGAAGCTAATGGTCAAACAATATGGTTCTATGATACGAATACGGTCGGAAAGATGACACAGTATTGGACACCTGACAATACAACAACCAATGGAATATATACTCCTAAGGGTTCTAATAGTAAGGGAGCAATGCTTGGATTGGGTGGCGTTCTACCTAAGCAGTCTGTTACTTTCGTTGGATCTAATGGTGGAGATAAAACTGGTGGCTTCTTCCAGCACTATCTCTACGTGAATGTTCCAACAAATGGAGATCGTGATAATGCTGATTCAAGATACAAGAAAAACTTCATTATGAGTGCTCCTGTACGCTTGTGGAAGACAACTCCATACGCTGACTAATACAGAAAAATCATATGATAAAGGTATCGGCAATGTCCTTCAAAGGATGTTGTCGATATTTTTTTGTGTGTAAGACTATTTGTTTGAAGGACTGGTTTCTATGAATGATAAATAAAATAATGGAAAGGAGGAACATTCCTTTTTATTTATCGATAAAATTCCTATCTTTGTCCATTAGAAGTCAAAATAACTATACATAACCTGCAATGAATAGAAAGTTAATGACATTGGCTATATGCCTTTTTACAAGTACTACGCTTATGCATGCACAATCATTTTTAAGTCAGAACCATGCCATTAAGCGTGTTATTACATCGGATAAGTACATTCTTCTACCAGTGGAAGAGGATGAGAATAATGCGCATATTCGTGTTATCAAGGATAACCAAGTTGTGAAAGAGTTTAATTGTAAGCTCGCCATCAATAAAACTGATTATAGTGTTCCACTCGATATCAGTGAGTATGGTGGTGATGTTTTGCTCGATATCCAATTCACGGGAGATAAACGTAGTATTGGACTAATAAAGGACTTTGCTTGTTGGAAGGATATAAAATTGTCGAACGTATTCGACACTAAGAATCGTGAGAAGTTCCGTCCTATCTATCATCACACTCCAGCTTATGGATGGATGAACGACCCTAATGGTATGTTTTATAAGGATGGTGTATGGCATCTGTACTATCAATACAATCCATATGGTTCTCAGTGGGAGAATATGACATGGGCACATAGCACGTCTACTGACCTCATGCACTGGGAAAATCAAGGTGAAGTTATACAACCTGATGCGCTCGGAACTATCTTTAGTGGTAATAGTGTTGTTGACAAGGAGAATACGGCTGGTTTTGGTAAAGATGTTGTGATAGCCTTTTATACATCTGCTGGTATAGCACAAACACAAAGTATTGCGTATAGTACAGACAATGGAATGAGCTTTAAGAAGTATGCTAACAACCCAATAATCACCAGTGATGTGCCTGACTTTCGCGATCCTAAGGTCTTTTGGAATGATGATTTAAACCAATGGAATCTTATTCTTGCATCTGGACAACAAATGAATATCTATAGTTCTAAGAACTTGAAGGACTGGAAGTATGAGAGTTGTTTTGGTGAGGGATATGGTAATCATGGTGGTGTCTGGGAGTGTCCTGACCTATTGAAGATAGGTGATAAATGGGTTCTTATTTGTAATATCAATCCAGGAGGACCCTTTGGAGGAAGTGCGACACAATACTTTGTGGGTACATTCGATGGTCATAAGTTCACTTGTGAATCAAAGCCAGAGGTGACAAAGTGGATGGATTATGGTAAAGATCATTATGCCACTGTATCGTTTAGTAATGCTCCTAATGGTCGAATTGTCGTTCTTCCATGGATGAGTAATTGGCAATATGCTAATCAAGTGCCCACTCAACAGTTTCGTTCAGCCAATGGCTTGCCTCGAGATGTGAGCCTTTATAATTATAATGGTGAAGAGTATGTTAGTGTTAAACCCTCTCCAGAGGTCTTAAATGCCTTCGAACAGAAAGCTTCTGGACGTTTCCAAATGGCATCTTATCTTGAAGTAACCAATATCAAGAGCAATGCTTCTATTGTATTGAGCAATGATAAAGACGAATATGTGACAATGGTTTATGATGGAAAGAATGGTACATTTAGTATGGATCGCACACAGAGTGGACTTACAGAGTTTCATAATGACTTCAAATCAAAGACCATTGCGCCCACCAATGGAACTATCAAAGGTATGCAGATATTTGTTGATCGTTGTAGTATTGAAGCCTTTGATATAGACGGGAAGGTCGCAATGAGTAATCTTGTATTCCCTTCTAAGCCTTATGATAAGATTGTGGCTAAGGGATGTAAGGTGAAGATTCATGCATTAAAGGATGAATAGTTCAATCTTTTTCCACCATAAAAAAGTAACTTTGCAAGTATTATCTAGAATAATTCAACTACACAAACTAAAAATTTAAATATTATGTCGAAAACCAATAAAATGGCTATGCTTCCAGTCATGCTATGCTTCTTTGCGATGGGCTTTGTGGACTTGGTTGGTATTGCCTCTAACTATGTAAAGGACGATTTACACCTAACTGATTCCACGGCTAACGTCTTTCCATCTTTAGTCTTCTTCTGGTTCCTCATCTTCTCAGTGCCAACTGGTATGTTGATGAACAAGATTGGGCGTAAAAAGACGGTTTTACTCAGTCTCATCATCACCTTGTTTTCATTGTTACTCCCTGTCTTTGGTGAGTCATACGGGCTTATGCTCGTATCGTTCTCACTCCTAGGTATTGGCAATGCACTGATGCAAACCTCGTTGAATCCGCTTGTTTCTACCATTATGAAGGGTGGAAATCTAGCTTCAACACTCACCTTTGGACAGTTCGTTAAGGCTATCGCCTCTTTCATGGCGCCCTATTTTGCCATGTGGGGAGCGCAGGCAAGCATCCCTGCCTTTGGACTCGGATGGCGTGTTCTATTCCCTATTTATCTTGTAATAGGTATCCTTGCCACCCTTTTACTCTTCTCAACTCCTATAGAAGAAGAGCCTATTGAAGGTAAAGCAAGTTCTTTCATACAATGTTTAAGCCTATTGGGTAAACCAATCGTATTGCTTAGCTTCCTTGGAATCATGTGCCATGTAGGAATCGATGTAGGTACTAATACCACTGCACCAAAGATTCTTATGGAGAGATTCAACATGTCTTTGAATGATGCGGCATTTGCGACATCACTCTACTTCATCTTCCGTACGCTTGGATGTCTTACTGGTTCATTCTTCTTGAGAGTAATGAATAATAAGGTGTTCTTCACTATTTCGGTATTGATGATGGCTCTTGCTATGGTCTGGCTAGGCGTTGGAACACGGGATACAGCGGTATATTTTGCCATCGCACTAGTAGGTTATGGTAATAGCAATATATTCTCGATGATATTCGCAAGAGCCCTTCAGAGCGTTCCAGATAAGCAAAATGAAGTAAGTGGACTGATGATAATGGGACTCTTTGGAGGTACCATCTTCCCACTCTTCATGGGCTTTGCTAGCGATGCTATGAACCAACAGCTCGGTGCTGTACTTGTAATGGTTGTAGGCGTGCTTTACCTCTTCTGCTATATTCCAAAGATGAATAACAAATAAAGAAAAGCGTATATGAAACAAGTAATTGTCGGCCTCGGAGAGGCACTATGGGATTGTCTCCCTGAAGGAAAGAAGCTTGGTGGTGCACCTGCAAACTTTGCTTATCATACAGGACAGTTCGGTCATGATTCCTTAGCGATAAGTGCTGTAGGCAATGATGCCTTAGGTAAGGAAACTATCGATGCCTTCAAACAAAAGGGCGTACACTATATTATGCCTGAAGTAGACTATCAGACAGGTACCGTCCAAGTTGAGCTTGATAGCGAGGGAGTACCAACTTATGATATCAAAGAAGGTGTGGCATGGGACAATATCCCCTTTACTCCAGAGATAGAGGAGGTCGCAAAGTATTGTCGTGCTGTATGTTTTGGTTCATTGGCACAGCGTAGTAGTGTCAGTCGACAGACTATCCAGAAGTTCTTAGAGACGACTCCTAAGGATTGTCTAAAGATCTTTGATATCAATCTTCGCCAAAACTTCTATACGAAGGAGATTATCACTAACTCGCTCCACCATGCTAATATTCTCAAAATTAACGATGAGGAGCTTATCACCATTGGTCGTCTTTTTGGCTATCCAGGTCTTGATATAGAGAATAAATGCTGGCTTTTATTGGGCAAGTATAACCTTGATATGCTCGTACTGACTTGTGGTGTGAATGGATCTTACGTCTTTGCACCTAATATCCAATCGTTTCAAGAGACGCCAAAGGTTGATGTCGCTGATACTGTTGGTGCTGGCGATTCTTTCACAGCAAGCTTTACTTCAGCTATTCTCGCTGGTATGTGCATCCCAGAAGCACATAAGTTAGCGGTTGAAGTAAGTGCGTATGTATGCACGCAAGATGGTGCAATGCCAAAGATTCCACAGACAATGTTGGATAGAATTAAGTAATAGTATCATCCTTTCAAGAGCCTTACAATCCTTGATGTAATATCCAATAATAGAGGAAACACAAATAGGCGTAGGCACAAGAAAGAGATTTTTACATTATAAGAGGGCGTTCCCTTGTATCAAGAAGAGCCTTTCCTTGCATTGAGGAAAGGCTCTTCTTAATTCAAGGAAAGGCTTTCTTAGTTTCTTCGCTATAGTTATTACAAAGTAAAAAGGCATATCGGAACGCTTTCCGATACACCTTTTCGATTTAGAGAGAGTTATAAAAAAGTAATGTATTTATCTATTCACTTGCTTTATGCTCCTTGATGACTCCCACCGAGATAGCGCCTAATACTAAGGCTACTCCAGCGACAATCATCATGTGACTCTGCTCAGAGCCGACCAACTGAAGTAGTAAACCACCAATAGCAGCTGCAATGATTTGTGGAATACAAATCGTTCCGTTGAAGAGACCTAAGTATGCTCCCATGTGCCCATAACCCTCCAATGCATTGGTGACAAAGGTGAAAGGCATAGCAAGCATTGCTGCCCATGCACATCCAATGAGGATGAATGGAATAAACATAACGTATTGGTTGTGTATATAAGCTGCCATGACGAACCCGATACCACCGAGAATGAGCGATAGTGCATAGGCTAACTTGCGATTCTTGAATTGTGGGAGTACAGTTGCCCAAACGACTGATCCAATGGCTTGTATTGCGAAGAGGATACCTACCCAGTTACCAGCTTCTTGATAACCTGCCGTTGTTGTGGCATCATGTGCAAGCATATCAACGTTCCAACAATTTGCTGCGACTGTGCCATTCGTGTATGTCCACATATACATAAAGGCGAACCAACAGAAGAATTGAACCACTCCTACTTTCCAGAAAGTGGCTGGTGCATTCTTTAATAAGGTCATCCAACCCGTCTTCTGTTCGTTTTCTGGTGTCTTCAAACTATGATATTCGGCATATACCTTTGGTGGCATCTCTTTGACCTTAGCTGTAGTATAGATGACGCAAAGGATGAGTATGCCTGCGCCAATATAGAAAGAATAAACAACGGAGTCGGGGATTACACCTAAAGGAGCTTGGTTTGAAATGCCAAGGAAGGTGAATAAGAAGGGGAAGATATAACCAGCTATGGAGCCAGCGTTGCATAGGAACGATTGAATAGAGTAGGCGAGTGTCTTTTGCTTCTCGTTAACCATGTCTCCAACAAGCATCTTGAAAGGTTGCATTGCCATGTTGATACTGGTGTCAAGGAACATCAATGAAAGCAAACCAAAGACCATTGCTGTGGATACTGCCATACCTAATGACCCAGCATTAGGCAATAGACACATGACTAATACAGCAACAGCTGCACCTATAAATAGGTAAGGTATGCGTCGACCGAAGCGTGTCCATGTTTTGTCGGATAAGGTTCCTACGATGGGTTGGACGATGATTCCCATTAGAGGAGGGAGTATCCAAAAGTAGCTGAGCTTATGTGGATCAGCTCCAAGTGTCGCAAAGATACGAGAGATGTTAGCACTCTGAAGGGCGTAGGCAATCTGTACTCCAAAGAAACCGAAGCTCAGATTCCATAGCTGCCAGAAACTTAAATTAGGTTTTTGTTTCATTACTTATATTCTTTATAGGGCCTCTTTAAGAACTCCAAAGGAGTATCTTGTGAGGGCAGACTTTGTTTTCTTATCTAGTTGTACCTCTTATTATCAACCTTGTACGTATTATTCTCTTTTCGATGCGAGTCTTGGGTATCACTCCTTCCACCTGGTCTATGAGAATATTAGCGGCCTCTTCGCCTACACGCATACCACGTTGTTCCACTGTTGTTAACATCGGATCGCAGGCAATGGCACGCTCTCCATTTGTGAAACCACAGATAGATATATCTTCTGGTACACGATAACCCATACGCTTACAAGAGTAGAGTATGCCTATTGCAGTATCATCATTGACAGCGAAGAAAGCATCAGGGGGATTGGACAAAGACATTACATCAGGGGTTATAGACTCAGCATCTGCACGATTGTCACAGGTTCTTATCAGCTGTTCATCGGGTTTTAATCCATGCTTCAAGAGCGCATCTTTATAACCATTATATCGGTTTTTACCAATCTCCATGGTTAATGACGTACCATAATAAGCGATGTTTTTACAACCTGTATCTATAAGGTGTGATACAGCTGCATATGCCCCCATATAATCATCAACGACAACTCTACTGGCATTGACTCCTGTGCTGATACGATCGAAGAAGACAAGAGGTAGCCCTTGATGGATGAGCTTTTGGAAGTGATCATACTTCGTTGTATTCTTCGCCTGAGACACGATAATGCCGCAAACCTTGTTCTCGTGGAAGGCTTTACATATCCTTACCTCGTTCTCATACTTCTCTTTACTTTGAGCAACCATCAGTTGATAGCCTCTAGCAGATGCCTCCTCCTCTATACCAGAGAGGATGGATGAGAAATAGAAATGCGACAATTGAGGGATAATCACGCCTATTATCTTTAATGGTTGAACCTTGCTTTTACGCAAACTCTCAGCTATGATATTGGGAAAGAAGTTGTGTTCGCGCGCATAACTCTTAATCTCTTCACGCTTCTCAGCCGATATTCTTGGGCTATCTTTTAGTGCGCGAGAGACAGTAGCAACCGATACTCCTAAGTCTCGGGCTATATCTTTCATTGTTATGCTGGGCTGATTGTTCATCCGAATTAATAGGTGTCCTTTATCTTTATATATTTACTTCTGTAGCGCAAATATACACATTTTTCACAAATCATTTGACTTATGTCAATTTATTTATAGCCTTTTTATATGTGCAAACGTTTGCACAGTCTAAATAACATATTTAATACCCAAAAAGTGTGAAAGTAATCTTTCTCATTTAACTTTGCACTTACTAACCTCTCAAAATCGGCTATTAACCGACCTTGATGATGCTGAACATATATACTTTAATCAATTTATAACACTTTAATTAACAAAAAGATGAAGCAGGTAAAATGCAAGTTTCCTGTTAAGGTGATGGGGCTCTTCGCTGGTCTCTGCCTTTCAGTCAGTGCTTTTGCACAATCTACTACTGTCACAGGACAGGTGAAAGATGCTTCAGGTGAGCCTGTTATTGGTGCCTCGGTTCTAATTAATGGAACTTCAAATGGTACTGTAACGGATCTTGATGGTAACTTCTCTGTCAATGTACAACCTGGTGCTACACTTACAATCTCTTACATTGGTTATCAGAAACAGCAGGTTTCTGCATCCAATGGTATGGTCATTACGTTGAAGGATGACCAAGCTCAACAGATGAATGAAGTTGTTGTTATTGGATACGGAGCCGTTAAGAAGAGCGATTTAACAGGTTCTGTAACAGCTCTGAAGCCTGATGGGAAGAATAAAGGACTTGTTGTTAATGCACAGGATATGCTCTCTGGTAAAGTTGCTGGTGTGAGCGTAACGAATGATGGAGGTACTCCAGGTGCTGGATCAACTATCCGTATTCGTGGAGGTTCGTCTTTGAACGCATCTAACAATCCATTGATTGTTATCGATGGTGTGGCTATGGACCAAACTGGTGTTAAAGGTGTCACCAACCCATTGTCGCTTGTTAATCCGCAAGATATTGAGTCTTTTAACGTCTTGAAGGACGCTTCTGCGACAGCAATCTATGGATCTCGTGGCTCAAATGGTGTTATCATCATTACAACAAAGAAGGGGCGTCGTGGAACACAGATATCTTATAATGGAAGCTTTACTGTTAGTACGAAATCAAAGAATCTAGACGTTTTGTCGGCTGATGAATATCGTAAACTTATAACAGAGAAGTTCGGTACGGCATTGTACACACTGGACTCTAATGGTAACCAAGTTCCTACAGCTTATGCTCGTTTGGGTAAGGCAAATACTAACTGGCAAGACGAGATCTTCCGCACAGCATTTAGTCATGATCATAACGTTGCTGTATCGGGTCAAGCAGCAAACTGGCTTCCTTATCGTGTAAGTGCAGGCTATACTAATCAGCAGGGTATCATTAAGACTTCTAATTTCGAGCGTTTTACTGGTGCTTTGACATTGAGTCCTTCTCTCTTGAATGACCATTTGAAGTTGACGTTGAATGCAAAGGGTATGTGGACAAAGAACCGCTATGCCGATGGTGAAGCGATAAAGGCTGCACGCCAGTTCGACCCAACTCAGCCTGTTCGTGCAAATGGATTTGATAATTTCGGAGGTTATTATCAGTGGTTGGATGATGGTACTGCGCTCAATGACCCTACTTGGCCACAGACTTACTTCTCATTGGCTACTAAGAATCCAGTGTCTATCCTCAATTTAAGGAACGAACGCGCCATTAGTCGCGACTTCTTAGGTAGTGCTGATGTTGATTATAAGGTACATGGTTTCGAAGACCTCCGTTTACACGTTACTGCTGGTATTGATATTGCCAAAGGACGTCAGACAAAAGATATTGATCCTGCTTCTCCACAGGCTATTTACTATGGTTCACATGGTTGGGAATCACAGTTGAAGCGCAATATGCAGCTTTCTGCTTACGCTCAATACTACCATGACTTCAACGACAAGGCTAAGAATCACTTTGATATCATGGCTGGTTATGAGTGGGCACACTTCTGGCATAATACGCACAACTCGTATTGGAGTTTCTTCCCAAAGACCAATAACGATGCAACACTTGCCGGTAAAGAGCGCAATCGTACGAAGTATGACTATGCGACAGAGAATTACCTCGTATCTTTCTTCGGTCGTGCTAACTGGTCATTGATGGATGGTCGCTATATGGTAACTGCTACTGTTCGTGATGATGGATCATCTCGTTTCAGAGATCACTGGGCTGTATTCCCTTCATTCGCATTCGCTTGGCGTATGAATGAGGAGAATATGTTGAAGCAGATTGATTGGTTGTCTGACCTCAAGTTACGTCTTAGCTGGGGTATGACTGGTCAGCAAGAAGGTATCGGAGATTATAACTATTTCGCCGTTTATGAGATGAATACTGGTAGCGAGTCTTACTATCCAGTCTATGGTGATGGTACGTTAGCTCGACCAAAGGCATTCGATCCGAATCTGAAGTGGGAGACGACCACCTCTTATAATATAGGTTTAGATTGGGGTATCCTCAAGCAGCGTCTTAGCGGTACAGTTGATTGGTACTATCGTAAGACAAGTGACCTCCTTAACAGTGCAACTGTGTCTGCTGGATCTAACTTCCGTAATCAGGTTATGAGCAACATCGGCTCTATGTTTAACACAGGTGTTGAAGCAAGTATCCACTGGTTAGCCGTTAATACCAAGCTATTCAACTGGACAATGGATTACAACTTCACCTATAATTATAATAAGATTACTAATCTTAACGGTGGCAATGATGCGAACTACTTCGTTCCAACAGGTGGTATCTCTGCTGGTACAGGTGGTAACATTCAGGCACAGCATGTAGGTAACGCTGTCAACTCCTTCCATGTATTCCAACAGGTATATGATAAGAGTGGTAAGCCAATAGAAGGTGTGGTTGTTGACCGCAACCGTGATGGTAAGATCACAGATGCTGATAAGTACTATTATAAGGCACCTGCTGCTCCTGTAACCATGGGCTTTGCCTCTCGCTTTGAGTATCGTAATTGGGACCTCGGTTTCGCACTCCGTGCAAGTCTTGGTAACTATGTTTACAATGATGCTTTCGCAAGTGTTGCAAACATGTCAAACTCTGAATTGTTCTCAAAGGGCAAGTATCTTGTTAACCGTCCAGCGGATGTCTTGGCTGATAACTGGCTCACCACAGAGACAAAGTCTATACAGACTGACTACTGGGTACGGAATGCTTCATTCCTAAAGATGGATAATATTACCCTTGGTTACAGCTTCGCTAACCTCCTCAAGCAGGGTAAATGGAATGGAATCTCTGGCCGCGTTTATGGCACAGTGAACAATGTCTTCTGTCTTACAAAGTATAAGGGACTTGATCCAGAGGTATTCAATGGTATTGATAACAACCTCTATCCACGTCCAATATCATTCATCTTGGGTCTGAATTTGAACTTCTAATCCATTTAAAGAGTAGTTACAATGAATACAAATATTAAATATATATTCTCTGCAGCAGCCTTTATGCTGTCTGTAGGACTTACCTCTTGTACTGGTGATTTGGATGTTAATCCAATTGATCCAAACCTAAAGACAAAGGTTAATACAAAGGCTGAAAGTGCCTTAAACAAGTGTTATGCTACCATCGCAATGGCAGGTAATGGAGGAGCTAATGGTGATAGTGATGTCGATGGTATAGATGGTGGTACGAGTGGTTATATCCGTCAGTTGTTCAATACACAGGAACTTACAACCGATGAAGCCATCTGTGCTTGGGGTGGTGATGAAGGTATTCTCAACTTCAACTTCAATACTTATGATGCTTCACATCCTATGTTGAAGGGCTTTTATAACCGTCTTTACGTAGGTATTACTTACTGTAACCAGTATCTTAAAGACTACGGCGACTATAACGAAAAAATGTCTGCTGAGGCTCGATTCCTCCGTGCTTTGAACTATTATTACCTCTTGGATGAGTTCGGTAACGTACCATTTACGACAGCAATATCGTCTAGTAAGCCTGATCGTATCGAGCGTGCTGATCTTTACAAGTGGCTTGTTGATGAACTAAAGACCAATGTTGAGCCTAAATTGAGCGAGCCTCAACCAAAGACTTCAGCTACTGCTGGCTATGGTAGTGTTGATAAAGCTGCTGCATGGATGCTCTTAGCTCGTCTTTATCTGAATGCTGAGATATATACAGGTACAGCTGACTGGGCTAATGCTAAGCTATATGCAAAGAAGGTTATCGACTCTCCTTACAAGCTCTACACAACCAAGAAAGGACAGTGGAGTGCTTATCAACAGCTTTTCATGGGCGATAATGGCGAGAGTGGAGCATCTGTTGAGGCTATCTTCCCAATCCTCCAAGATGGTAAGACAACTACCTCTTATGGTACAACTCTTTACCTCATGGCTGGCTCAAACGATAACAGCGAGCACATAAAGGATGCCACAACAAAGGGTAACAATACAACTGCTGGATGGGGTGGTAACCGTATGCGCCCAGACTTGGTACAGAAGTTCTTCCCTAACAACGACGCTCCTAATATTGGTGCATACGCTATGCCAGCTGCTGCCGATGATGATCGTGCGCTCTTCGATGGTGATGGTAGAAACGTAGATAATGGTAATAATGAAACTGATGTGAAAGTGTTTACCAACGGATTTGCCGTTTGTAAGTTCACTAACTTTAAGACGGATGGTTCTGCCGGACATGACTCTAATTTCCCTGATACCGACTTCTTCCTCATGCGTGCTGCTGAAGCTTATCTGATATATGCAGAGGCTGATGCCCGTATGAATGGTGGAACGACAACAACCGATGGTACACAATACATCAACGCACTACGTAGTCGTGCGCACGCTACCACTCACACCGCTTATTCTCTGCGTCAGATCTGTGACGAATGGAGCCGTGAGTTCTACTTCGAGGGGCTCCGTCGCACCACACTCGTGCGTTTCGGTTACTTTGGAGGTAATGTTAACTACAACTGGAGTTGGAAGGGTGGCGTAAAGAACGGCCGTAACTTTGATGCTCACCTCAATCTCTTCCCTATTCCTTCATCTGACTTGACAGCCAACAAGAAACTTGTTCAGAACCAAGGATATAATTAAGGTATATGCCAATACTTAGCTGATGGCGCACACCAGAGGCTAAGTATTGGATAGAAAGAAGATTGAACAATCAAATAGAACATAAATGATTAAATGATAATTAATATGAAATCAATAATAAAGTCATCATTGTTATTGTGTGCAGGTGTAGCACTGTTCTCTGCTTGTGACAAGGACTTGGATCATAATCCAACCCTTCTTACACCGAAGACATTCACCTTGAACACACCTGGCTATGCTGCACAGACTGTTGACCTAAAGGTTGCTGATAAGTTGAACTTCACTTGGTCACAACCAGAATATGGTGCTCCGATAGCTGCCGAGTATGGTATGCAATTCTCAACTACCAATAAGTGGACTAAATCAGTCGACAAGGTGGTTGATATGGATGCTGAACGTGGCGACTACGCACCAGTAGGAACACCAACAGGAACATGTAGCACGTCGGTTAGCGCAGCCGAACTTGCAACCGCAATAGAGAAGATGGAGCGTTATGAAGATGGTCATGTGCCAGCAAGCCAAGACCTCTATGCACGTGTTTATTCACTTGTTAATGGTGATACCATCTATTCAAATGCAGTTAAAGTAAGCGTTGCTCCTTATTATGTTGAGCTATCTGATGCTCCTGTTGAGACCTGGTATCTCATTGGTGGTAACTTCGGTGATGGCTCATGGGGCAATAGTCAGGTCGTACCTTTGCTCCCACAGGAAGGTCAGGAATATGACAAGAAAACAGGTAAGGGCGTTATCTCTTGGACTGGTTATCTATCAACAGCAGGCTTCAAGTTGAAGAAGAATCCTGCAAGTTGGGATGATGGTCAGGTTGGTCAGGGCGCAAGCTTTGGTGATTTCAAATATAACGATGGCGGCTCATCAGATATTAAAGTGCCAACAGCAGGCTACTATACGATTACATTCGATACAAAGAATCCTAAGTTAAAGATTGTACCTTACACTGGTGCAGCACCTACTGTCTATACTTCAATGGCATTGCCAGGCAAGCACGATGGATGGACTGTTGCTGGTGGAACACCAATGACTGCAGAGACATCTGTTGTTGAGAACCACGATTGGAAAGCTACTGTGACATTCACTGAGAAGTCAACAGGTGCTGATGGTGAGGGCTGTAAGTTTGCTGCTAATGGTACTTGGGATGTAAATTGGGGTGCTGAAAACTTCCCATACGGCGTTGCAACTAAGGGTGGCAAGAATGTTCGTAACTTGAAGGGAACGTACACTGTTTACTTCAACGATATCACTGGTCAGTATTCTTTCGTAAAACAATAATTAATAAAAGATACCTTTTAGAGGGTGTGTGCCTTTGGGCATTACCTTAGGGCACACCTTCTTCTTAATAACAAGAATTGATATGAAGAAGATATTAGTCTTAGCAAGTACTGCACTGCTCCTTGCTTCTTGTGGTAGCAATGAATATGAAGATTGGGCTAAGCCACAGTCTAATGCTGAGGAGACGGCTAACTCTGTGAAGTTCACTGTAGCTGAAGCACCCGCAATCGACTTCAATACCGTGACAGCCGACTCTGTCCTGCTCTTTACTCCATCAGTGGTTTCAACTGATGCCGTTGCTACACAGACCTTGACTGCCGTACTTTCTAATAACAATAAGACGGCAACCTTGAATGTTAGCGAAGCAGGAAAGGTGAAGAGTACAGAACTGGTTTCAGCCATAGAGAACCTGTATGGTAAGAATGGCGATCAGCATGAAGTTGCCATGGCGGTGACCAATAAGATTAAATTACAGCGTGGCGAGGGCTATAGTCTGTCGCAGAATGTAAAGGCAAAGGTCACTTGCGTTGCTCCTGCCTTCACCCAGTATCTCTATATGTCGGGCGATGCTAATGGTTGGTCATTCAGCAATCCGCTCTATAGTCCAGCTGCCGATGGCAAGTACACTGGCTTTATGTATCTCAATCAGAACGGCTTTAAGTTTGCTACCCAACAGGATTGGAATGGTACTGACTATGGTCAGGATCTTGTAGAGAAGGGTGCTAACATCGTCATGACAGAGCCTGCTGGTTTCTATAAGGTAGACCTTGATTTGACCTCACAAACCATTACTTACACCGCAATCAATAGTGTTGGTATCATTGGTTCTGCTACTCCTAATGGTTGGAGTTCAGATGCTGCAATGACTTACAATGCTGCTCAAAAGTGCTGGGAACTTGATAACGTAACCCTGACAACAGGTGAGATGAAGTTCCGTGCGAATAGTGATTGGGTGTTAGACTGGGGTGGTTCTTTGGATAATATCACCTTTAAGGGCGGTAATATCAACGTAACAGCTGGCAAGTACAACATCAAGTTGTATCTCTCTTGTGACAGCAAGTCACACTGCACAATGGAGCTTGTTCCATAGACTCTGAATTTCTATTTATATATTTAAGGTGCGTTGGTTCGTTGTTAGCCAGCGCACTTTTTTTCATGCTTCTTGTGCATATCTGTCCCCGTGTCAGATATGTTTCATTCCAGTCTCAGTCTATGAAACTCATCGTTTCAGTACATGGAACGCAGGGTTTCAGTATATGGAACGCAGAGTTTCATCCTATGGAACGCATCGTCTCAGGCTTTGAAACGCACAGTCTCAAGCCTATGAAACGCATAGTCTCAAGCCTATGAAACACAGAGTATCAGGTATGTGAGACACAGAGTATCAGGCGCTGATACACACCGTCTCACGGCTTGAAACTTTCATTACTATGCGTTGGTGGCGATTGAAAGTGTATTATCTTGAATCAGCTCAAGGCGTGTTGTAGGGTGGAGGAAGGGGAGATGTGGGGGCGTAATAGCCGTTAGTTGTGGTCGTAACTATATCCAGTTCGAAGTGCAAACGTTTGCATGAAAAAAAGCGTATGCCGTTATCTGTATTGAAAGACAATGTGTTGAAAATCACTAACTTTGCACTCATCAACAAGAGATAACTAAAATCAAAATCTATATGAAACGTATTTTGACTTGCTTATGCACACTTTTTCTATGCTTATGTGCCATGGCACAGGGTTGGCCAAGCAGTTATGGCGGTGTGATGTTACAAGGTTTTTATTGGGATTCATTCGATGATTCGCAGTGGACAGTGCTTGAAAAGAAAGCCGACGACCTATCGGGTTACTTCGACCTTGTGTGGGTTCCGCAGAGTGGTAAGGCTGCTGGCTCGAAGTCGATGGGCTATGATCCGCTCTATTACTTCAATCAGAACTCATCGTTCGGTACTGAGGCAGAACTCAAGAGTATGATTCGTACCTTCAAAGAGAAGCATATTGGGACGATTGCCGATGTAGTGATTAATCATCACGGAACGAATAATGGATGGTTTGGATTCCCTGCCGAGACATATAAAGGAGTTACTTATCAGCACCAGTCAACTGATGTCTGCGCTAATGATGATCGCGGGAAGGCGGCTGAACAGGCTCGGAAAGAGGGCGTGCAATTAAGTAGGAATAATGATGAAGGAGAGGGTTGGGATGGTATGCGCGACCTTGATCATAATAGTCAGAACGTACAGACTATTGTCAAAGCATACGAAGATTACTTGCTCAAAGACCTTGGTTATGCTGGTTTCCGATATGATATGGTGAAGGGATTTGGCGCTTCTCATGTTGGTGATTATAATACTGCAGCAGGCGTGAAGTACTCTGTTGGCGAGTATTGGGATGGCAATGCGAATACGGTAAAGGCATGGATTGATGGTACTGGAAAGCGTAGTGCTGCCTTTGATTTCGCCTTCCGTTATTCCGTTCGTGATGCTATCAATAGTCAGGATTGGCGTAAATTAGGCAATAGTACTATTACGGGTTTGAATGTAGATAATGGTGCATACAAGCGTTATTCGGTGACTTTTGTTGAAAACCATGACGTTGAGTATCGCTCTGTGTCAGAGCAACAAGACCCTATCCGAAGGGATACGTTGGCTGCTAATGCCTATCTTTTAGCTATGCCAGGCACGCCTTGTGTGTTCTATAAACATTATCTTGCTTATCCAAAAGAGATAAAGGCTATGATTGACGCACGCAAGTTGGCAGGGATTACTAATGAGAGTGCGTATCAGATATATCGCTCTTCAAAGGATTATTATGCCAATGTTGTGAAGGGACAGAAGGGCGATTTGCTTGTCGTTGTGGGTAAAGGTGCGAACCAACTGAATGTGTATTCTGCTCGATACACAAAGCTGTTGAGTGGCTATCATTACGCTTATTATCTTGCAAGAGAGGCAGAATTGCCATGGGCAGATAAGGCTAATGGAAGTTATGAAAGTGAGAACTTGAAGGTTAAACTGGTGGCAGTTTCTGCTGATGATAACGCTCGATTGGTTTATACCTTAGATGGTTCAACACCGACGATAGGTAGTCAGAAGGTGGCAAATGGTGCTGAAATCACTTTGCCCGAGGGGAAGACTATATTAAAGGTGGCAGTGTTGTCGAATGGTAAAGTAGGGGAGCAGGTGCTCACACGCACGTATATGGTGAAGCAGCCGGAGCCTTTCGTGCCTCAAACTATCCGTGTTTACGTGAATACGGAGCAGGTGGGTTGGAACGATTATGTGAATATTCACTCTTGGGGTGGCACTCATGTAGGAACGTCTTGGCCAGGTAATAAGGTTACTTCAAAGACAACCGCAAATGGTAAGACATGGTTTTATAAGGACTATACGCTTAATAAGGCGAATGATTATGTCAACTTTGTTTTTAACATAGGGACGGCTACAACTGCGGCGAATAGCCAAACTCTTGATATTGAACGAGTGAATAAAACATCTTACTTTGTGGTTACAAGTACGAAAGAAGATGGGAAATATAAGGTGAATGATGTGACTTTTAGCGTGACAAAGATTGATAATGTACGTGGTAAAGAAGCACCAGCCAACACCGATAACCATTATTACACCCTGTCTGGGCAACGCCTTTCTAGTGTTCCCACACAGCCCGGAATCTATATTCATAGGGGTGAGAAGGTTGTTATAAAATAGATAAAAGCTGCTGAATCTCATACTTTCAGTAGCTGTCAAGAAGGTTGTTTCAGTATAAAGCTCATACTTTTAAATGATGTATAACTAATAAGTTCGGGTTTAATCTCATACTTTTAAATGATGTAGAATTAATAATTTCAGGTTTAAGGTTTATGTTTGAATGATTCAAAACGATATGCTTTCTCAGATAATAAGTTTTGAATAACGATGGAAGAAGGTGGGCACAGCGGTGTTCACCTTCCTTTCTTTTCATGTTAGGTCTCGAATCTTATTCCCTTAAACTCTACTCTCTTCCTCATTTAATAGCGCTAATTGTTAAATAATGTAAGGCTTGTAATATTTACAAAGAATAGTTTTCTTTCTTCCAACAAATACTCTTAAATTTGCATTCGAACATTAATTAATAATTTATTATGGCGACAAGAAATAATGTATATAAGTGCCCAAAGACAGGCAGTTTAGTAGAAGTATTAGTTGGAGGCGAGTGTGAATTAGGTGACTTGCAACTATTGAAAGAGAACACAACAGATGCTGCTACAGAGAAGCATGTACCAGTTGTTGAGAAGATAGAAGGCGGTTATCGCGTTACAGTTGGTGAGGTTGAGCACCCAATGACAGCTGAGCATTCTATCCAGTGGATTGAATTGATTACTGAAAACAATGAGGTTTTACGTAAGTACTTAGACCCAAGTGAAAAGCCTGTTGCTGTTTTCAAGACTGATGCCAAGGACGTTTACGCACGTGAATATTGCAACCTTCATGGTCTTTGGAGATCAAAGTAAGTAAGAGATAAAGCGTCTATTTATAATAAGAGAGGATACATCGGCTCTTTCATAAGAGTCTTGTGTATCCTCTCTTATTATATTCTATTTCTTAGTAGTGATTCCTTCTTTCTATAAACCACGATAGAAACGCTCCTTCGATGGAATCGATATATTTAGTCAAGATACCTTCTTTTATTGTTTTATACTTTTTTCTTATAAAGGAAAATAGACTCTGTTGATAGTCAGGGAGATGCGAACTCCATTGTTAGAAATTCTTTATACATATACTAATAGAACTTAGGTAACTGCAGTAAAATGTTTAATTTTGCAACAGAATCTAAACTACACCTTGATGAGATGTACTCAATTTATCATGTAAAGAGTGTATTTATTAACTTTACCTATTAAATATAATGAGACAAAAGCAAATGTTTTTTTGCCGTAGTATGCTTAATAGGCGTACCTTAAGTACAGCATGCCTTGTTGCGTGTTTGTTCTCTGGTGGTGCCTTAAATACTGTCATGGCAACCCCTACTGATTTAATGGTAAGTCAGCAAACAAAGACTTATAAGGTAACAGGTCAGATTACTGACTTAGCGAAAGAACCTTTGATTGGAGTTACCATAACGGTAGTTGGTACAAATGGTCCAATACGTGCAATTAGTGATATTGACGGTATTTTCTCCCTCAATGTACCTGAAGGTGAGAATAAATTAGAGTTTTCTTACGTCGGATACAAGAAGCAGACAATATCAGTATCAGGTGCAAAATCATTGAATGTTGTACTTGAAGAAGAGACGAAGGATATTGATGAAGTTGTGATAACGGGCTTTAGTAGTCAGAAAAAAGCATCTATTGTTGGTGCCATTCAGACTATCCAACCTAATGATTTGAAGTTTGGTAACACTCGTTCTTTATCTAATAATCTTGCTGGTAAACTATCTGGTGTCATAGGAGTTCAACGCTCTGGTGAACCTGGATATGACGATTCTAACTTCTGGATTCGAGGTATTAGCACCTTCTCTGGAACACGTGCACCATTGGTGTTAATAGATGGTGTTGAGCGTGATCTTAATAATGTTGATGTAGCCGAGATAGAATCTTTCTCGGTATTAAAAGATGCTTCTGCAAGTGCCATGTATGGTGTTCGTGGTGCTAATGGTGTTATCGTTATTACGACAAAACATGGAAAGATTGGTGCACCTTCGGTCAAGTTCCATGTTGAACAATCGGTTAATACGCCAACTCAATTACCTAAGTTCTTAGATGCACCAGCCTATATGGGGTTACTCAATGAACTCGCAGGTGAAGCTAGCGCACCTCTTCCTTTTACACAGCAACAGATAGACAGAACACGTAGTGGATATGATCCGGACCTTTATCCGAATGTGAATTGGATAGATGCTATTACGAAGAAATATGCTTATTCAACACGTGCTAACCTAGATGTAAGTGGTGGTTCCGACTTTCTCCGTTATTCCATCGTGGCTTCTTACTTCCGTGAAACGGGTATGTTAGCACAAGATAAATCATTGCCATTTGATAATTCAACCAATAATCAGATGTTCAATCTTCGTTCTAATATTGACATGGATGTGACTAAGACAACCTTGTTACGTGTGAATATTGGTGGATTCTTGAATCGCTTTAGACAGCAGAGCTGTAATACTGATGACGCTTTCAAGCAGGCATTTGAAACGTTACCCTTCGTATCTCCAATTCGTTATAGTGATGGAACAATACCAAAAGTATCGAATCGAGCTAACCCGTGGGAAACGGTAACACAGCATGGGTATGACTTCTATACAAGCTCTAAGATTCAGACACTCTTCTCAGTAGAACAGGATTTGAAGATGGTTACTCCTGGTTTAAAGGTGAAAGCTCTCTTTAGTTTTGACCGCTGGAACAAGAGTACACGTAGTCGTACTGCCAATCCAGGAACAGTTCTTCCTGCCACAGGACGCGATGCAGAGGGTAATTTGTTACACCTTCAAGGAAGTGTAGGAGATGAGTCCATGGGTAGTAGTAAGGGAAGTGAGTATGGTAATACACGTGTTTACTTTGAAGCAGATATGTTGTATAACCGTCGTTTCGGAAAGCATGATGTAGATGCACTCTTCCTTTATAATCAACAAGCTTATGATGATGGTGATATTCAAGATTATCGTAAACAAGGTGTAGCAGGGCGTCTCTCTTATACTTATGATAATCGTTACGTTGCAGAGTTCAACTTTGGTTATAATGGTTCAGAGAACTTTGCCAAAGGTAAGCGATTTGGTTTCTTCCCTTCGCTTGCTGTTGGCTGGTTAATGAGTGAGGAACCTTGGATGCAGAAGTATCATAACATTTTTAATAAGATAAAGTTCCGTGCCAGCGTTGGTAAGGCTGGTGATGATAAGATTGAGGGACGTCGTTTTGCTTATTTAACGACTTTGAATCAGTCAGCTCAAGGTTATACTTGGGGAACAACGGGGCAGGTTAATTATGAAGGGGATGTCAAAGGTATCAGTGAGGGTGATATTGGCGTGAGCAATCTGACATGGGAGACGGTAAAGAAGTATAATTTTGGCTTTGAATTAGGTCTATGGAATATGATTGATTTTAACCTTGACCTCTTCCGTGAGAAGCGATCTAATATCTTCATGAAACGTAGTATTATTCCTTCACAAAGCGGATTTATCAATAACCCATGGGCAAACTTTGGTAAGGTAACTAATGGTGGTGTAGAGATGAGTCTTAACTTCCATAAGCAATGGAATAAGGATTGGTTCACCTCTGCTTATGCTAACTTTACATACGCAAAGAATCGTGTTGATGAGTATGATGAACCAGAAAAGAAGAAAGGTACCTATCGCGCACAGACAGGTCGCTCTCTTTATGAACTTCAAGGACTCACAGCTGAGAGATTATTTACGAATGATGACTTCAATGCCGATGGCTCATTGAAAGCAGGTATCCCATCACAAAGTGGTGTAGGTGGTACAAATCTCAAACCTGGTGATGTGAAGTATGTTGATAAGAATGGTGATAACGCTATTACAGAAGAGGATGCTGGATTCATTGGGGGTACTATTGATCCACGGATTGTTTATGGATTTGGTGGTGTGATAGCCTATAAGAACTTCGATTTCAACTTCTTTTTCCAAGGGGTTGGAGATTCTCATCGTATTATAGGTGGTACACCATATTTTATACCAGGTAGTGGTACAACTGTACAAGGAAATGCTTATAGTGAGAATATCAGCGATCGTTGGACTACTGATAATCAAGATCCATATGCGTTCTGGCCACGTTTTACTTATGGACCTGATGTAAATAACTATCGTGCCTCAACTTGGTGGAAGAAGGATATGAGCTTCCTTCGCTGTAAGACAATAGAACTTGGTTATACACTTAATACTAACTGGCTTAAGAGTCTATATGTAAAGAGTATGCGTGTGTATGTCAGTGGCAATAACCTCTTTGCCTTCTCTAAGTTTAAGTTATGGGATCCAGAATTGGGAACGAGTGATGGTTTAAGATATCCAATGAATCGTTCTATTCAGTTTGGTGTAGACATTAATTTCTAATGATGTTAATTATGAAATCTAGAAAAATAGCTAAATACTTTGCAATTGGTTTGTTGGCTTTAAGTGCAACAACGTCTTGTTCTGATTATCTTGACAAAGAACCAGATACAGAACTAGACATGAAGACTGTATTCACAAATCGTGATAAGGTTTATAGAATGCTGTCTTATGTTTATAATATCATCCATACTCCAGATAAATTTGCCTTAACAGAAGATGGATATGAGGTGTTTGCTGATGATTTAACACCATCACGGCGTTGGGAACAATGGAGTTGGGATCAAACAATTCCGAAGCTGTTTGGACAATGGACGATAAATTCTTCGTGGCGAGGAAACCTATGGGGAGATATGCCTAAGTATATTCGCCATGGTTACATCATGGAGAATATGTTGCATGCATTGCCTGATCAAGACCTTCCTCAGCGTGAAGTTGATAATATCAAGAACGAGTTGAAGTTCTTAACAGCTTATGGTTGGTGGCAAGCTGCAGAGGCTTATGGTGGTATACCATTCAAGCCAGACTATATTACTCCATCTGATTTTACACTTTCGGAATTGATGGTTGGACAGTCAAAGTTCGATGATATCGTTGACTATTGTGATAAACAAATGCTAGAAGCTGCTAATGCTTTACCTGCTACTTATGCTGACCCTTCAAAGTATGGGCGGATAACAAAGGTCATGGCACTTACTGTTCGTGCACGTATGTTGCTCTTTGCTGCAAGTCCATTAGTAAATGGTAACTCTTGGTATAACAATTATAAGAACAAGAATGGAGAGCTAATTTTCAACCAAACTTATGACCCCAATAAGTGGAAAAAGGCTGCAGAAGCTTGTAAGCTATGTATTGATGAGGCTGAGAAAGCAGGATATGAATTATATAAAGAGTATAATGATGATGGTTCGATAGACCCATTTATGTCAACGTATAATGTTCACATCAAACGTTGGAGCGAAGGAAATCATGAGATAACGTTCCCAGTAACCAAGCACAACGCATATAAAGACATTACAGGATTGCTCAATTGGTGTTCTGTACGTGAAGTTGGTGGTGGTAATGGACTTGGTGTTTATCAAGGTCTTGTGGATGCTTTCTTTGCAAAGAATGGCCTTCCTATAAGTGATCCCAACTCTAACTATCGTGAAGAAGGTTTCTCTACAGTAACTGATACACGAAATACAAAGTGGGAATATGGTACAGGTCATATGGGAGAAGTAACAGGCCCACACACCTATAATATGTATTGTAATCGTGAACCACGTTTTTATAACGCAGTAACTTATAATGGTGCATGGCTTACATATGTTGGTCGCAAGGCTGATATGCTATATAACCATACAGATAATGTGCGATCAAGTTCACCGCACGATGCACCTCAGAATGGTTATCTTCTTCGTAAGGCAATTAACTTGACAGATAATGTTAAGACGGGAAAGATTACTGATAGACAAGGTTTCATCTATCGTCTAGCCTTCACATATTTGGATTATGCAGAAGCAGAAAATGAAGCCTTTGATGATCCTGCAGCTCGTTCTTCTGCATTGGTATATCTAAATCGTATTCGTGAACGAGCTGGTGTACGTCAGTATACATTTGATAATGTAAGCCTTCAGGATGATAAGTATATTCATATAGACAACTCCCAAGCTGCACTTCGTAAGGTTATTCGTGCAGAACGTCGAGTAGAGTTGTGCTTTGAAGACAATCGTTGGTATGATATCCGTCGTTGGAAAGATGCTGAAAACTTGCCAGAGATGATAGGTGATGGTTACGGTATGAACTCTTTGGGAGGTGATGAAGCTAGCTTCTATAAGCGTACAGTCTTCCAACATCGTATTTGGAAGCGTCAATATTATTGGATGCCTGTATATATTGATGAATATGAGAAGAACCCGAACTTGGTGCAAGGTCCATTCTGGGAAAGCGAATAGTCCAACATGAAATATGAATTATAATTGCGAAAACAATGAAGACAATCAATAAAATATTCGGACTTCTTAGTATCCTTCTAGCATTTACTGCTTGTAATGAAGATCCTACTTATTTTCAACTACCTAATCAGCCAGATGATATGCACATTCAAGCATCTGTTCCTGAAGTGGTCTTGAATAAGGGACAAGAAGGTCAGCCCGCTATTACTTTCAAGTGGGATGAGGTGAAAAGTCCTATTAAGGACTATGATTCAATCACCTATAGTATTAGACTCTATGCCACAGAATCAAAGAGTGATAACCATACGGAATTTATTTCTATAGGTAAAAAACGAGAAGTTACATTCACTCATAAGGAGCTTAATGATATAATAGCTCGGTGGGTTCCAGCTGGTACAAAGGTTTCTGTGACAGCGGAAGTAGTAGGGTTGATAAATAATGAAATCAAATATATTAAGCCAGAATCCTCAATGGTAGAGTTTAGTGTGACTGGTTATGAGAAGACTCCAATGTACCTTTATGCTCATCTCAAGGATGATGCTACGGGGGCTGAACGTGTAGAACGACTAAGTCAGCGTCAGTTGGGCTCTGGTATTTATGAAGGTACATTCCCTGTAACTCCTTGTAGTTATTATTTCACAACATCACCTACATCAGATCGTCCTGCTTATGGTCAAGATAGTGGTGAGAAGCTGAAGTTTGTTAATGAAGGTAATGTCTCAAACTTTACGAATACAGCATCTGGCACACGAACATTTATTGTTGATATTAATGATGAGTTCATGGATTGTCGTGTCGTGAACATTGTTCAATTACCAACTCGTGAAACAATCCGAATCGTTGGTGATGGTTGTTCTATTGGTTGGGATCCTGGATCATCAGAAGGCTTATTTAAGATAGAGAATCCTCGTTATCCTTATATCTACTCATGGACAGGAGAATTTAAGAACGGAGAAATCAAGGTAAATACTGGTACGAACTGGGGTGATCAATTCTTCTTTGCTCCAGAGTCGAATGCTGATCCTGCTGTTAATCACCAATTGAATATGTTTAGATATGAAGGAGCTGGTGGTGATGTGAAGTGGAAAGTTACTACTCCTGGGCGCTTTAAGTTTACCCTTTGTTTGGATGCAGATAACTTACACACATCCTTTGAGCCTGTACAATAATAGGTATAAACAATCTTTGTGATTGATTCTTCAAAAAGAGATATGTTGCAATTTCCTTAGTTGTAGCATATCTCTTTCTTCTTATCTAAACTTGTGGAAACTCTTTTCTAGTATCGATAGGGTGTATTCTCTTATGATTTTATTCTTGCTTTTGCTACCTTTTCCTATTTGAAAAAGCCCTAATTTAGTTTTAATTATAGTTGATGTCATTTTTAATAATTGCTGTAGTTGTTTTGATCTTAGTGATTTATGTTCGGTAAGAGGGTGCCAAAATTGGTAGTAGAAATATTTTTCTTCGTTTTTATAGGTCTTAGCCCTTTTTAAACTCCTTTGTATTCTTCATCCTTTAGGAAGTTTCGAACTACTAGTGTAAATAGTCAATACGACTTGTGCTCCTTGTCAACACAATAAATCATTAAAGCAAGTAGACAGCTAATAGAGTGGGGCTTTAATGTGAATATGTTATCTTAGAAAAAGAAAAAAAGGAAATTCTCTAATTGAGAATTTCCTTTTCTATGCGCTCCAGGATGGGCTTGAACCAACGACCCCCTGATTAACAGTCAGGTGCTCTAACCAACTGAGCTACTGAAGCATGTGCTTGTTTCTTGTAAGCGGTTGCAAAGGTACGATGTTTATTTGTAACTACCAAATATTTTGAGAATAAATTTCAATAAAAGAGTAAAATACTTTAATTTCCTATGCTAATTATGTTTTTTCCATTATAATAATGTACTTTTGCCCCCTATAAGCTCATAACTTACAAACAAAACATACGTGATGAAAAAACTATTCATAGTATTCTGTCTTTGGATTCTTGCTTTTGGTGGTGCTGCAGTGGCACAAAATAATTCGGACAAGGATCATAATTTTAAGGTTGCAAAGAACCTCGAGACCTTTTCTGCAATATATAAATACCTCGATTTGATGTACGTTGACACCCTCAATGCAGATGAGGTTGTAGGTAATGGTATTAATTATATGCTTCATTCGTTGGATCCTTATACGGTGTATTATCCGGAAGATAAGGTGAAAGACCTTGACCTAATGATCTCAGGTAAGTATGCTGGTATCGGTGCGGTGATACGTTATAACTTTGCTATAAAGAATACGATTATTGATCAACCATACGAAAATATGCCTGCTTCAGAGGCTGGGTTGAAGAAAGGGGATATTATTCTTGCTATTGGTGACTCGTCTATGGTGGGTAAAGATGTCTCCTATGTAAGTAATAGATTACGTGGTGATGCTGGCTCACGATTTGTCCTCACGATAAAGAGACCATCAACAGGTAAGAAGATGAAGTTTAAGATTACACGTCGTTCAATTCAACTTCCTGCTGTTCCTTATTATGGTTTGCAGGATGATGGAGTCGGTTATCTGAATCTCAACTCCTTTACAACTGATTGTTCAAAGGATGTGCGACGTGCTTTTCTTGATATGAAGAAACAAGGAATGAAGTCGCTAGTCTTGGATCTTCGAAATAATGGAGGTGGTAGTTTGCAAGAGGCTATCAATATTGTTAATATGTTTGTTCCTAAGGGCATAACATTGGTGAAAACCATTGGAAAGATAGAACGCGCAAATAAAGAATATAAGACAACTGTTGAGCCAATAGACACTGTTATGCCGATTGTTGTTCTAGTGAATGATGAGACTGCAAGTGCCAGTGAAATTACTAGTGGCAGTTTACAAGACTTGGATCGTGCGGTTATTCTTGGTACAAGAACCTATGGAAAGGGACTTGTGCAAGTGTCAATGGATCTTCCTTATAATGCTAATTTAAAGTTGACAACCAGTAAATATTATATTCCTAGTGGACGTTGTATTCAAGCAATCAATTATAAACATTCTAATGGTGGATACACTGAACACGTACCCGATTCTTTGACTCGTGTGTTCCATACTGCCGATGGGCGTGAGGTCAGAGATGGTGGAGGTATTAAGCCAGATATAGAGGTGCAACCAGACTCCTTACCTAATATTGCTTTTTATCTTACCTCATCTGGACGTGATTCAAGTGAAGTGATGTTGAATTGGGAATTGAAGTATTTGAGTACACATCCTACAATTGCTCCTGCAAAGAACTTTGTTATCTCCGATGCAGATTACGCAGACTTTAAGCAGGCAGTACTAAAGAGTGGCTTCAAATATGATCGTGAAAGCAAGAAATATCTAGAAGGTCTTGTGAAATTAGCAAGGTTTGAAGGTTATTATGATGACGCTAAACCAGAGTTCGATGCATTGGAGAAAAAGCTCAATCATAACATTGCTAAGGATCTTGATTACAACAAGCAAACCTTAAAACAGTTGTTGACAAGTGACCTTGTTTCTGCTTATTACTACCAGAGAGGATCAATGGAAAATAGTTTGCAGTTCGACAAACAATGGAAAAGGGCAGTAGAATTGTTAAAAGATCCAACTGCATATAAGAAAATACTGCAACCATCTGTTGATATTAAAAAGTAGTAAGTATTAGATAAAGCGTAAGTTTTTAAGACTATCAATAGATACCTTTTTAAAGAGAAAAGATGCCCTTTGAAGTAATCAAAGGGCATCTTCTTGGTTATTAAAGGGTATCTATATACTTGTAAAAGGGTGTTTTCGTATGATGAAAATAGCTTATTTATAATGATTAAATAGTCTGTTTTTAGTTAATTTTTAGATTGTTTTTAAAGCAAAGGAGTCGTTTCCCCTAATTCAATATAGTGCTTTCTGTTTCACAAGAAAGGCTATCTTGGGTAATAATTAAAAGTATGTTTACCTTAAGGAACATTGGTTAAGTTCGGATTGGAACGTCTTATTACACATCACTTGTGTTATATGTGTTAGAAAAGTGAAGTCTTAAGAAAAAGTAGAAAACATTTGGCTTGTGTCGAATTTATTTGTAACTTTGCACACGTTCAGAGGAATGAGGGGCTTTCGATAGCTCCTCATTTTTCATATTAAAACGCTTATGATAGATAAAAACGTTGTAAAGAGTCTCGTTGACGAGTGGCTGGAAGGTAAGGAATACTTCTTAGTTGACATTCAAATCAGTTCAGATGACAAGATTGTCGTTGAGATTGATCATGCCGATGGGGTGTGGATCGAGGATTGTGTAGAGCTGAGTAAATATATAGAAGATCGCCTTTCACGTGATGAGGAGGATTATGAGTTAGAAGTTGGTTCTGCTGGTCTAGGACAGCCATTCAAGGTTCCTCAACAGTATGTGAACTTCATTGGAAAGGAAGTTGAGGTGTTGGATAAGGATGGGAAGAAGGTTAAAGGCGTTTTGAAGAGCGTTGATGGCAATGATTTCGTCGTTGCAGTTAATGAGAAAGTACAAGTGGAAGGAAAGAAGCGTCCAGTGAAAATGGATGTAGACCATGCGTACAAGATGGATGAAGTAAAGTATACAAAATATATAATAAGTTTCAAGTAAAGGCTATGGCAGCAAGAAAAGTAGAAGAAGAGCGTCCGAATATGATCGAGACCTTTAAGGAGTTTAAAGACACCAAGAGTATCGATCGCACAACACTTGTGAGTGTATTGGAAGAGAGCTTTCGTAATGTTCTCGCAAAGATATTCGGTAGCGATGAAAACTTCGACGTGATTGTTAATCCTGATAAGGGAGACTTTGAGATTCACCGTAACCGCGTAGTTGTGGCTGATGGTGAGGTTAAAGACGAAAATAAAGAGATTAGTCTGACGGATGCACGTAAGATAGAAGCCGATTATGAAGTTGGTGAGGATGTTAGTGAGGAGGTCGATTTTAATAAGTTCGGTCGCCGTGCTATATTGAATTTACGCCAGACTTTGGCGTCAAAGATCCTTGAATTGGAGCATGACTCTCTATATAATAAGTATAAGGATCGTGTTGGTCAAATAATTTCAGGTGAAGTCTATCAAACTTGGAAACGTGAAGTCTTACTTGTTGATGACGAGAATAACGAGTTGATACTCCCTAAGGGTGAACAGATTCCACGTGATCAGTATCGTAAGGGTGAGACTATTCGTGCGGTGATTCATCGTGTTGATAATGAAAATAACAATCCAAAGATTATCCTTTCACGTACTGCTCCTGAATTCTTAGAGCGTCTTCTTGAAGCAGAAGTTCCTGAAATTGCGGAAGGCTTAATAGCAATTCATAAGATTGCTCGTATGCCTGGTGAGCGTGCGAAGATAGCTGTTGAGAGTTTTGATGAACGTATTGATCCTGTTGGAGCTTGCGTTGGTGTGCGTGGAAGTCGTGTACATGGCATCGTTCGTGAATTATGTAACGAAAACCTTGATGTCATCAATTGGACAGCCAATACTAAACTCTTTATTCAGCGCGCACTGGCTCCTGCTAAGGTTAGCAGTTTGACCATTGATGAGGAAAACAAGAAGGCTGAAGTTTACTTGCAACCAGAAGAAGTGAGTCTAGCTATTGGTCGTGGTGGTATGAATATCAAGTTGGCTAGTATGCTGACAGGTTATACTATCGATGTGTTCCGTGAGCTTGATGAACAGAATGCTGAAGAGGATATCTATTTGGATGAGTTCTCTGATGAGATTGATCAGTGGGTTATCGATGCTATTAAAGGTATCGGACTTGACACTGCTCGACAGGTATTGAATGCTCCACGTGAGATGTTAATCGAGAAAGCTGACTTAGAGGAAGAGACTGTTGATAATGTCTTGAACATATTGAAGTCAGAGTTTGAACAATAAAAGGTGATTGGTTGGTGGGTGATGGCTGTTGATTGATAGCTAACGGGTGTGACTATTTATCGACTCCATGTTCGGAACCCCTCTCTACCAAAAGGCAAAACAACTACCAACAACTAGCACCCAACACCGAATAAAATAAAGTTAATGAGCATCAGATTAAACAAAGCAATTCGAGAATTGAATATAGGACTTCAGACGGCAGTGGAGTTCTTGGAGAAGAAACAAGAGTTGGGAGAGGTTAAGAGTGACTTGAACTTCAAACTCAGTGATGGGCAGTATAATGCTCTTGTCGGAGCCTTTAAAAACGATAAAGAGGTTAAGAATGACGCTGCTAAACTTTTCCAAAAGAAGCCTAAAGAGAAGAAGTCTACTGCAGAACATAGGGCAGAGGCTCTGCTTAAGGGTAATCGTCCGCAGTATAAACCAGTCGGAAAAATAGATCTCGATCAGCTTAATAAGCCGGTCGCTAAGTCTTCTGTTGCTCCTACTGAAAAGAACTCTGAACCTGTAGCTGCTACTGCCGTTAGCCAAGAGCAGGTTAAGAATGAGGTTAATAAGGTTTTGAAATCCGAAAAAGAAGATAAGCCTGTTGTTAATGAAAAGCCAATAGAAAAGGTAGAGACAGATAAGTCTGTTACTACTAATAAAACAAAGGTTGAGAAATCTGTTGAGGGTCATATGACACAGAAGTCTGTTGAGCCAAAAGTTGTGGAGGCACCTCAGAATGAGGAAAAGAACCATGATGATTCTAAGAAAGAAGTAAAAGCTGAAGTAGTGGCAGAGCCTGCTTCGACAACATCAAATACAACTACAAATTCTGCAGTAGTGGAGGAAAAGAAAGATAATGGGCTCTTCTTGACAAAGAACGAGAAGAAGATCTTGAATACTCCTAAGGTGAATGTCTTAGGTAAGATAGACCTTAGTACGCTGAACCAGAGTACTCGTCCTAAGAAGAAGAGTAAGGAGGAACGTCGTAAAGAGCGTGAGGAGAAGGCTGGTCAGAATAATGGTCAGGGCAAGAAAAAACGCGTTCGTATTAATAAGGAACGCGTAGATATCAATGCTGCCGCTAATCAACAGCAAAACCAGAATGGTAAGAAGGGTAGCAATAACGGCAATAATAAGAACGGTGGAAAGAAGAACCGCAACCGTAATCAGAAACCATTAGAGGTTGATGATGAAGCTGTAGCACGCCAGGTAAAGGAGACACTTGCTCGTCTGACAAGTAAGAGCCAGAACAAGAAGGGTGCTAAGTACCGTAAGGAGAAGCGTGATGCTGTTCAAGAGCGTCTGAATGCGGAGGCTAAGGCAGAGCGCAAGGAAAGTAAGATATTGAAGCTGACAGAGTTCGTTACTGTTTCTGAGTTGGCTACAATGATGAATGTTCCTGTAACGAATGTCATCTCAACATTGATGTCTGTCGGTATCATGGTTTCTATCAACCAACGTTTGGATGCTGAGACTATCAATCTCGTTGCTGATGAGTTCGACTTCAAGACAGAGTATGTCAGTGCTGAGGTACAGGAGGCTGTTAGCGAGGAGGTTGATGATGAGAACGACCTTGTTTCACGTGCTCCTATCGTTACTGTCATGGGTCATGTCGACCATGGTAAGACTTCTTTGCTCGACCATATCCGTAACACGAACGTGATTGCTGGTGAGGCAGGTGGTATTACCCAGCATATTGGTGCCTATAGTGTAACATTGGAGAATGGCCGTAAGGTTACTTTCCTTGATACTCCGGGTCACGAAGCCTTTACTGCTATGCGTGCTCGTGGTGCGCAGGTTACCGATATTGTGATTATCATCATTGCGGCGGACGACTCTGTGATGCCTACTACCAAGGAGGCTATTGCTCATGCACAGGCAGCAGGTGTTCCTATGGTATTTGCAATCAATAAGATTGATAAGCCAGGAGCTAATCCTGATAAGATACGTGAAGACTTGTCACAGATGAATCTGCTCGTTGAAGAGTGGGGTGGTAAGTATCAGTGTCAAGAGATCAGTGCTAAGAAGGGATTGGGAGTGAATGAGCTTCTTGACAAAGTCCTTCTTGAAGCCGATATGATGGATCTTAAAGCTAACCCTAACCGTAAGGCTACAGGTACTATCATTGAGTCTTCTCTTGATAAGGGGCGTGGTTATGTAAGTACGGTTCTTGTGTCTAATGGTACGTTGAAGATTGGTGATAACGTTATCGCTGGTACTTCATGGGGACGTATTAAGGCTATGTTCAATGAGCGTAACCAACGCATCGAGAGTGCAGGACCTGCGGAACCAGCTATTATCCTTGGTCTGAATGGTGCACCAACAGCTGGTGATACCTTCCATGTTATGGAGACTGAACAGGAGGCACGTGAGATTGCTAACAAGCGTGAGCAGTTGCAACGTGAGCAGGGCTTGCGTACACAAACACGTCTTACTCTGTCTGATATCTCTCACCGAATCGCTCGTGGTGAGTTCCATGAGATGAATATCATCGTGAAGGGTGATACCGATGGATCTATCGAGGCATTGTCTGACTCATTCATCAAGCTGTCAACAGAGAAGGTTAATGTGAACGTGATCAGTAAGGCGGTAGGTCAGATCTCTGAGAGTGACGTTATGTTAGCATCTGCTTCTGATGCTGTCATTGTCGGCTTCCAGGTTCGTCCTTCTGCCGATGCACGCCGCTTGGCCGACCGTGAGGGTGTTGAGATCAATACTTACTCTGTCATCTATGATGCTATCGATGATGTGAAGTCAACGATGGTGGGTATGCTTGACAAGGTGAAGAAGGAGATTGTCACTGGTCAGTTTGAGGTGAAACAAGTCTTCAAGATATCCAAGGTTGGAACGGTTGCCGGTGGTATGGTTACTGAAGGTAAGGTTCATAGCAAGGATAAAGGTCGCGTAGTTCGTGATGGTATTGTTATTCATACAGCTCCTATCGACGCCCTGAAACGTTATAAAGATGATGTGAAGGAAGTCGCAACGGGTCTCGAATGTGGTATCTCGCTTGTCAACTATAATGATTTACAGGTGGGTGACATTATCGAAACCTTCACGGAGATTGAGGTTGAACAGAAATTGTAACAACATAAAAAAACCGTCTTCTCTCCGGTAAAGGAGTAAAGACGGTTTTTTCTTCATGGTAACAAATGTTGCCGTAGAACTTCATGGCATACATCTTGTATGGTCATAGAGTGTATATTTAGTATCGAGAATAGAGATGGCGAGAGCTAAAAAGACTTATTGTTGGATGAAGAGGAACGATAGGTTTTGATGCGTCAAGCAATAGGTATAAGAAAGGTAAAGAGTGTTTTTCAGATGGGCTAAACGTTAGAGATAAAGAGGTCTACAGCAATTGTAAGTATTGATCTTGATTCCTCTGACATCCTTTAACCTCTTTAACGACTGAACAGCCTCTCCTCTCTTTAATCACAAAACAAATGTCTGAGAACAAGAATAATGAATTTGTAAAGAAAGTCGCAGAGCAGAAGTATGAGTTCGGCTTTACGACTGATGTACATACGGAGGTCATTCCGAAGGGTCTGAACGAGGATGTCGTTCGACTTATTTCGCAGAAGAAAGGGGAACCAGAGTGGCTCCTCGATTTTCGTTTGAAGGCTTTCCGTTACTGGCAGACACTCCCTATACCAACGTGGGGACACTTGCATTTGCCAGAAATACATTTGCAGGATATCTCTTATTATGCTGATCCATTGGCGAAGAAGCCTAAGAATAAGGAGATTGACCCAGAGTTAGAGAAGACTTTCGATAAGTTAGGTATTCCTTTGGAAGAACGATTAGCACTGAGTGGGACGGCTGTTGATGCCATTATGGACTCAGTATCAGTGAAGACAACCTTTAAGAAGCAGTTAGCTGAGAAGGGGATTATCTTCTGTTCTATCGGTGAAGCAGTCAAGGAGCACCCAGACCTGGTGCGTAAATACCTTGGAAGTGTTGTTCCTTATCGTGACAACTACTCTGCAGCACTCAATTCTGCGGTCTTCAGTGATGGTTCCTTCGTATATATTCCTAAAGGTGTCCGCTGTCCGATGGAGCTTAGTTCGTACTTCCGCATCAATGCTATCAACACTGGTCAGTTCGAACGTACATTGATCGTAGCTGATGATGATTCGTATGTTAGCTATCTTGAGGGCTGTACTGCTCCTATGCGTGATGAGAATCAGTTGCATGCTGCGGTAGTTGAAATCGTTGTGTTAGACAATGCAGAGGTTAAATACTCTACTGTTCAGAACTGGTATCCTGGTGATGAGAATGGTAAGGGTGGTGTCTTGAACCTTGTTACAAAGCGTGGCGAACTGCGTGGAGTGAACTCTAAGCTGTCATGGACACAGGTAGAGACTGGATCGGCTATTACTTGGAAGTATCCTTCTTGTGTGTTGAAGGGTGATAACTCACAGGCAGAGTTCTATTCTGTTGCTGTAACCAACAACTACCAAGAGGCAGATACGGGAACGAAGATGATTCACATAGGTAAGAATACGAAGAGTACAATCATCTCGAAAGGTATCTCTGCCGGACATAGTCAGAATTCTTATCGTGGTCTGGTTCGTGCTACAGCCAATGCGGAGAACGCTCGTAACTATTCAAGTTGTGACTCTCTTCTCTTAGGTTCCGACTGCGGTGCACATACATTCCCTTATATGGACATCCACAACGATACTGCTATTGTTGAGCATGAAGCAACCACTTCGAAGATAAGTGAGGACCAACTCTTCTACTGTAATCAGCGTGGTATTCCTACCGAGGATGCTGTCGGCTTGATTGTTAATGGTTATGCGAAGGATGTTCTCAACAAACTTCCAATGGAATTTGCCGTTGAAGCACAGAAACTTCTCTCTGTAACTTTGGAAGGAACGGTAGGATAATATAACTGAATAAACAACATGCGAAAGCTCATTCTTATCACGTTTGGTTTGCTCCTTACAACAATGCTTCAAGCCCAATCATGGCAGATAAAGCCGTGGCAGAAATATTTGATTGATGAGCAAGTGAAGCAGGATACAGCGATTACATGCCAGTCTGTGATGGGGTTACCGTATACACCTAAGCCCTTCGATACTCGTCTCTATCGTACAGTTACGGGCTCGGAGATGATAGGTAACTTACCACCTTATAAGAAGAAATCAAAGTCTTTCTTTGGTAAAGATGCTTATTCGTCCTCGCTCCTTGAAGAGCAAATAGAGCAAGAGAGAGTAGAAAAGATGGCTCGTGGTGAATATCATTTCTCTGATTTCGTGTTCGATACGTTGTTAGATGTTGTTAATTCATTTTTAGTGAAGGATAATTAAAGCAAAGATAATATGTTAGAAGTAAGAAACCTGCATGCAACCATCGCAGGAAAAGAAATATTAAAAGGTATCAACCTCACGGTAAAAGATGGTGAGGTGCATGCTATCATGGGACCTAATGGTTCGGGTAAATCAACGCTGAGTGCCGTACTGACGGGTAATCCTCTCTATGAGGTGACCGATGGTATGGCTATTTTTAATGGCAAAAACCTATTGGAGATGAAGCCGGAAGACCGCTCTCACGAGGGTTTGTTCCTCTCTTTCCAATATCCTGTTGAGATACCTGGCGTGAGTATGACAAACTTCATGAAGGCTGCTATCAATGCAAAGCGTGCCTATGAAGGATTAGAACCAATGAAGGCTGCTGAGTTTATGGCACTCATGCGTGAGAAACGTCAGCTGGTAGGGATGGACTCCACACTCTCCCGTCGCAGTGTAAACGAAGGTTTTTCGGGGGGTGAGAAGAAGCGTAATGAAATCTTCCAGATGGCAATGTTGGAGCCAAAGCTTAGTATTCTGGACGAGACTGACTCTGGTCTTGACGTTGATGCTATGCGCATTGTAGCTGATGGCGTTAACAAGATGCATACTGATAAAACCTCATACATCGTCATCACGCACTATGAGCGACTGCTTGATATGATCAAACCAGACGTTGTTCACGTGCTTTATAAAGGTCGTATCGTGAAGACGGCAGGCCCAGAATTGGCGAAGGAGATTGAACAACGCGGTTACGATTGGATAAAGGAAGAAGTGGATAACGACTGATAACGTCGTGTAAGAAAAAGTATTTACATAATGGAGCGAGTAGGAAAAGAGTTAGTAGAAAGTTGAAATTGTCTTATAAGAGAATTCAAATTGTCCTATAAGAGAATTTAAATTGTCTTATAAGAGATTTTTAATTGTCTGTAAGATGATGGCTCTCAAAGAGTTATAAAACCTCTTTTTAGGTTGTAATAAACGGTAAAAAAGGATTACAAAGACTGCTCTTTCATTGCTCCCAAACTTCTTAAAACAAACATGCAAAGCGAAAAACAATATATAGACCTCTACACAGAGGCGCAGCAAATCATAAAGGATCACGCTGCTCCTGTGATGAATGAGGTGCGCGATAAGGCTTTTGACGATTTCCGTCGGCTGGGCTTTCCTACCAAGAAGGTGGAACGCTATAAGTACACGGACATGCAAAAGCTATTCGAACCAGATTATGGTTTGAACCTCAACAGACTTGAAATACCCGTTGACCCATACGAGACATTCAGATGTGATGTGCCCAATCTCAGCACATCTCTTTACTTTATAGTCAACGATCAGTTCTATACGAAGGCACTTCCAAACGTAAAACTCAACGATGGAGTAGTCATTGATAGTTTGAGTCGTGTGGCTAAAGAGCGTCCAGAGTTGGTGAAGAAGTACTATGGTAAGCTGGCTGACACTGAGAAAGATGCCGTTACGGCACTGAATACGATGTTAGCACAAGACGGACTCTTTATCTATGTGCCTAAGAATGTGCAACTTGATCGTACGGTGCAGGTAATAAATATCCTCCGTTCAGATGTTGACTTGATGGTCAATCGTCGTGTACTTATTGTACTCGAAGAAGGTGCTAAGGCGCAATTCCTCTTCTGTGATCATGCTGCTGACGACCGTAACTTCCTTGCCACACAGGTAATCGAAGCCTACGTAGGTGCGAATGCCAATCTTGAGTTGAACTGTCTTGAGGAAACGCATGCAAAGAATGTACGCGTGTCGAATGTATATATCGAGCAGCAGCGTGATTCACGTGCAAGTCATAACGTCATTACATTGCATAACGGAGTTACTCGCAATATGCTCGACCTTGTTTTCAAGGGAGAGGGCAGCGAGTGTTTCTGCAATGGTTGTGTGATTGCTGACAAGAATCAGCATGTTGATAACAACACGCTTATCGACCATCAAGTACCTCATTGCACAAGCAACGAACTCTATAAATACGTACTCGACGAGAATGCTGTGGGTGCTTTCGCAGGTCGTGTACTCGTTCGTAAGGGCGCACAGAAGACACTCTCACAGGAGAATAACCGTAACCTCTGTGCCAGCAAGACTGCTCGAATGTTCACGCAGCCAATGCTTGAGATCTATGCTGATGATGTTCAGTGTAATCATGGCTCAACAGTTGGACAGCTCAATGATGCCGCTCTCTTCTATATGGAGCAACGTGGTATAGACAGAAAAGAAGCTAAACTCCTCCTTGAGTTTGCCTTTATCAATGAAGTCATCGACAAGATGGAACTCGAACCACTGCGTGACCGTCTCCACCATTTGGTAGAAAAGCGCTTCCGTGGTGAGCTTGATAAGTGCGAAGGTTGCAACTTGTGTAAGTAATTAGATGTTGGGCTAATTAGCCTTATTGGCCCAATTAGTCCAATAAGCCTCATTAGCCTAATTAGCCTAATATGGCCCATTAACCCAATAGAAGATGTACGATATCAATAAAGTTAGAGAATACTTCCCGATACTCTCTCGCACCGTCTATGGTAAGCCGTTAGTTTACTTTGACAATGGTGCTACCACGCAGAAACCGCTCTGTGTGCTGGACGCCATGCGTGAAGAGTATCTTAATGTGAATGCAAATGTGCATCGTGGAGTACACTGGATGTCGCAACAGGCAACTGACTTACACGAGGCGGCACGCGAAACAGTGCGGAAGTTTATCAATGCTCGTTCCACTACGGAGATTGTCTTTACACGTGGAACGACGGAGAGTCTGAACCTTGTTGCCTCCAGCTTTACAGAAGGATGTATGCAAACAGGCGATGAGGTGATTGTCTCTACCATGGAACATCACTCTAATATTGTTCCATGGCAGTTGCAAGAACAGCGCAAGGGGATTGTGCTAAAGGTTATTCCAATGACCGATGAGGGAGTCCTCGACCTACAGGCTTATGAGCAACTCTTCACCGAACGTACAAAACTTGTTAGTGTGACGCAGGTAAGCAATGTTCTTGGCACCATCAATCCTGTAAAGGAAATGATTCGGATTGCCCACGAACATGGTGTACCAGTTATGATTGATGGTGCACAAAGCGTACCGCATTTTGCCGTTGACGTACAAGACTTAGATTGTGATTTCCTTGCTTTTAGTGGGCATAAGGTCTATGGTCCTACGGGCGTAGGTGTTCTTTATGGTAAAGAGAAGTGGCTTGACAAGATGCCACCTTACCAAGGTGGCGGTGAGATGATAGAGCACGTAAGCTTTGAGAAGACCACCTTTGAACGTCCGCCATTGAAGTTTGAAGCCGGAACTCCCGACTATGTCGCTACTCACGGACTTGCCAAAGCCCTCGATTATGTCTCTGCTTTGGGAATGGATAACATCTTTGCGCATGAGCAAGACCTCACACATTATGCCCTTCAGCAGTTGCGTGAGATAGAAGGAATGCACATCTACGGGCATGCTGGGGATAGTGGCGATGCCGTTATCAGCTTTAATATAGGCAATATCCACCACATGGACCTCGGTACACTCCTCGATCAACTTGGTATTGCAGTCCGGACTGGTCATCATTGTGCCCAGCCCTTGATGGACCGCTTGGGTGTTCTCGGAACTGTTCGTGCCTCTTTCGGACTTTATAACACCCGTGAGGAAGTAGACGCTTTGGTCGCTGGTATCAAGCGAGTATCCATGATGTTCTGATTCCTTTAGGCTCTCTTGCACATGTAAATGCTCGCTGCAAACCAAAGAACGGCAGCAAGATGTAGTAAGAGGGACGACATAATAGGGAAAGCAGCAAATACAAATACCACCTGTGCTTGCGTGATGTAAGATGCTTGTTTCGTACTTACTTCACGTTCAAGTATGGCACTGTAATATCTTCTAAGCCACATTACAGGTGCTTGAAGCCATGCACAGCCATCGCTGAAAAGTCTACTGAGGTCATTATACGACGTGTTCTGCTCTGTGAAAGTCATTTCCTTTTTCATATTCTTTGTCTTATTGTTATTTGCTATATATTATATATAAGGTGTAAGAACCATCTTTGGTTCGCATTTACAAAAGTAACTTAGCCTTGTGATGAGGGTATTCACTTAAAGAAAAACGTTTGTTATATATATTTAAGCGGAAAGGTTCTTTAACGATTAAAATGTGCTATTCATGTTGAAAAGTCATTATTATGAAGGATTAGTAGAGGCTGGTTGTGATGAAGCCGGAAGAGGATGCCTTGCAGGGAGTGTCTATGCTGCGGCTGTCATCTTACCTGAGAACTATGAGAATGATATGCTAAACGATTCTAAAAAGTTGTCAGCTAAAAAGCGTTATGTACTCCGAGAGATAATAGAACGTGATGCCCTTGCATGGGCGGTGGGTATTGTTACCCCCGAAGAAATTGACAGGATAAACATTCTCAATGCCTCTTTTCTTGCTATGCATCGTGCTTTAGATCAGTTAGGAACACATCCTGAGGCAATTATTATTGATGGGAATCGTTTTAAGCCCTATCGAGATTTACCCTTTACCACAATAGTTAAAGGTGATGGTAAGTATCTTTCTATTGCTGCAGCATCTATCCTTGCTAAGACATATCGTGACGATTACATGCTTTCATTGGCTGAGGAATATCCTCAATATGACTGGCAGTCGAATATGGGATACCCCACAAAGAAGCATCGTGAGGCTATTCGAAAATACGGAATAACACCATTTCATCGAAAAAGTTATAACCTTTTAGGAGATGGACAACTATCTTTTTATTTCTAAATCATCTAATTGTAAGTCATGAGATTTGATAAACTAAAGAAGCAATTAGAACTTATCATCCTCTTATCCGATGGTAATAACTATGCGATACAAGACTTATGTGAGCGGATGGACTTATCTCGTCGCAATTTTTATTACCTACTTGATTTTATCAAACATGCAGGTTTTATAGTATTCAAGCATGATGGATGTTATCATATTGACCGACGGTCTCCTTTCTTTGTAAGACTTCTTCAGAGTATTCAATGGAGTGACTCTGAGGTGAAGATAATCCATAGTCTCTTGGGGATGGAGGGTAATAATAGTTTAATGATCAATCAACTTCGACAGAAAATAGAAAGCGCTTATGACTTCTCTGTAGTTGTAAATTCACCAATTCATCGGCAGATTGAAACCAATTTAAAGGTTTTGAAAAATGCTATGGAGCATAAACACATGGTTAAACTATTGGGTTATTCTAGTCCACATAGCCATACAATAAAGGACAGAATAGTAGAACCTTACCTTCTTTTGCATAACAATGAGGATGTAAGATGCCATGAAATACTGTCTGGAGAGAACAAGACTTTCAAGATATCACGTATGGAAAGCGTTGAAGAACTTGAGACATCATGGTTACATGAAGATAAACATCGACAAGTTTTCACCGATATCTTTATGTTTAGTGGGGAACTTCGGCATCGTGTGAAGCTTCTTCTTGGACAATTATCACGCAACCTTTTCGTTGAAGAATACCCACAAGGAGCCTACTTGTTGACGCAGGTAAAAGATGATACATGGCTTCTTAATATTGAAGTTTGCGATTATCGTGGACTCGGTAGGTTTGTTCTTGGACTTTTTAAGGATATTCGTATAGTGGAAGGTGATGGTTTTAAGGAATATATAAAAGGTGAGATAGAAAGTCTTACTTGTCATTCTTCTCTTTTAAATAGCGACATGCATGACGCATACAAATTGAAAAAATGAAGTGAGGAGATAATCGATTAAATCGGTAAGAATTGGTATTCTGGATTAAATATAGTTATAATATGACACGTAAAATTGCATTTGTTTTATTGTTATTCATTGCTCTGACTGCCCATGCTCAGCAACCACATTGGGTGGGAACATGGGCTTGTGCTCCACAAACAGTTGATAAGTCATTTATGCCTTACAACAATCAGATGACCAATAGGTCTGTTCGTCAGGTGGTGAAGGTTAGTATTGGCGGAAATGTGATTCGTTTACAACTTAGCAATGAACTATCTTCGGAACCAATAGAAATAGCTAGTGTATATATTGCAAAGGCGGGTAATGGCTCAGAGATATATAAGACTTCCGCGAAGTATTTACAATTTGGAAAGAAGCGAGGAGTGATTGTTCCTGCTGGAAAAGCAGTCTTTTCTGATGCATTAAAGTTTAAGTTACAGCCCTTAGAGCGTGTTTCCATTACTATTAATTATCTAAAAGCACCGAAGGAACCAACCGTTCACATGGGGTCGCGCACCACCTCTTATATTCTTCGTGGAACGACTAATGCGTACTCAGACTTTACAACCGCTTTCAAGGAAGATCATTGGTTTAATATCTCTGCGATTGATGTTCTTGACGCGACATCATCGAGTATAGCCATCCTTGGTAATAGTATAACAGATGGTAAAGGAAGTACAACTAATGCTCAAGATCGTTGGCCAGATTTCCTTTCAACAGCATTGAATAATGGTGCAGGTACTAATCCTTCTAAAGTTGGGAAGACGGGTGTCTTGAATTTAGGTATTGGTAATAATCGAATCTTATCAGTAGGTTTAGGTGAGCCAGGAAAAGATCGATTCGATCGTGATATACTTGCTCAAAGAGGCTTGCGAGCCGTTATCATCTTTGAAGCAATTAATGATATAGGGACGTCAACCAACCCAGAAGAGACTGCACGAAAGCTCGTTGAAGCCTATCAAGTGATGATAAAGAAAGCACGTCAACGTGGTTTGAAAGTCTATATGGGTACGATAACTCCATTCCGTGGATGCCGTAGTTATTTCACAGAAGAGCGTGAAAAGGCACGTAAAACTGTCAATTCATGGATTCGAACAACACGTGAAATTGATGGATTCATCGATTTTGATGCTCTTATGAGAGATCCTTCTTCACCGGAGCAGTTGCGTCGTGAATGGCAAATTGGCGATTGGCTGCATCCTAATCCATCAGGTTATAAACAGATGGGAGAGTATGCGGCGAGATTCTTAATGCAGTGATTAGTTCTGTTCCAGTTTCTTTTTAAGTCTACTTTTAATAGACCTTATGGCTTGTGCTGTACAGCAGAATGCTTGTGCTTTCAGGTCATCTTCTATCCCATAGTGCTCCATAATATAATAGAAACACTCCTTTGGTGTGAGCGCAAAGCGTGGATTGTTGAGGATATAAGATAGTTCGTAATCATAGTTGGGCATAATCATGTTAAGAGCTTGTTGCTCTCTTTTGCCCATCTGTGATAAGTTTCCTCCTTTTAAGATAGTATATAAGGTATCGATTCCGAGTTTGATTTGTTCGATGGAATCGGACGTTTTTATGTTTTTATTGTGGGCTTTGATAGAATACCGGAGTTGGTTGAGCTCATCGAGCTTACTATCTATTTCTGCCTTCATCTCATCTATCGTGGCATCTTTTCGACGTAGTGTTAGTTGGATATTATGTTCTGTTTCCTGTTGTTGTTGGCGATAGAACTGAAGTTGTTGACGCATACGGCGACGAAACCATATCGTGATTCCAATTGAAACGAGGATGAGTGTAAGGAGGAGATAAGCAATATAAAGTTTCAATTCAACTGCCTTGCGTTGTGCTAAGGCTACCTCATAAAGGTCTTGCAGTTGTACAATTTCAATGTCTTTACCTGGTGATATGGCGACAATTTGGTGCCTTCTGATGTGTTGTCGCATCTCTTCTATCCGTTTCTCTTGATCTTTTCGAATGCGAGGTTTGTACTTCTCAACTCTTTGTAAGCTGTTAAGAGCAGAATCCCGTTTGCCCATTTGATTGTAGATAAAGGCTTTTTCTATGTATATATCAGTCATTCTGTGGCTACGCTTCACGTCATTAGTATTTCGTGCCGCATGCTTTAAATATTCTAAAGCAATTTTGTAAGCACCATCTTGAGCATTAATTTGTGCAATGTGATAGTAAGTAAGAAACTTTAGAGAATCCTGTGTGACGTTGAAAAGGCGCTTTTCTGCGGCCTTTAATTGGTACATTGCCTTGTGTAAATCATGTTTTTTTGTATATATAGCGGCACTATCAAGGTGCATACGAGTAATCCCATCATCTGTAGCTGGATAATGTGGAAGTTTCTTTTGACTGCATGATAGCAACGACAAAAGACAGATAAATAATAAAAGAAACTTTCTCTTCATGTGTACAAAGATAGATAATTAAAGTGGAAAAGGCAAGTTTGCTGATGTTGAGAACGATAATTTTGTGTCAAAGAGAGGTAAGTGAACTTTGTAAGTGCTTGTGATTGAGATGTCTTTTCATTATCTTTGTGTCAACAATAAGAGTGCTATTGCATTGAAGCAAAATCCTCCTTACCTTTGCATTGACGATTAGTTCCAATGATTGTCATCTGCATTTCATAAACCCGCAGCGGTGTGATTGCGTTTAAGCACTGGTGCGGGTTTTGAATAGAAAAGGTTTGGGAGCTTTCCGTAAGCTCCTCCAATGGAGAAGATATTGCCTAATAGATGTTTGTAAGGATATAATAGCTTGATTTCCATGATATTGCTTTGGAAATGGGAAGAGATGCTTTCCTTGATTTGAGAAGGGCATTTCTTTGATGTGAAGAAGGGCTCTTTTGAAGTGGAAGAAAGGCTCTGTTAAAAATGAGGAGTAACTCTTCTTTTTAGATGATAAAGATATTTTGAACTGATAGAAATGTTGAATAAGAATATTTAAAAGTGTATGGTAATGATGAAGAAGTTGTTTTTTGCGTTTTTAATCAGCTTTCTTATGATTGGAAATGCTACTGCCCAGCATCGTAAAAGAACGATGAAACCGAAGAAAAATGTCCCTTCTGGACCTACATGGCGTTATATGTGTGCAGATCCTTCACAGGACTTTTTAGACAAGATAAAGCCTGCGAAGAGTGATACAAACAAGGTGGACACCTGTAAACGTGTATCAGTAGAGAAGGAGGATAGTGTTCGGAAGTTCATTTGTGAGCTTGTTCCAACGCCTTACTTCCCTGGTGATTTGAAAGAGTTCATCGCTAAGAACCTGCGTTATCCACCTATTCTTGCAGAGACATGTGTACAAGGTCGTGTTATTATTGGGTTCTTTGTAGATGTTGACGGGACATGCAGTAATTTCAAAGTAGTGCGTTCCGTTTACCCTATTTTAGATGAAGAAGCACTGCGTGTAGCCAAGTTAATGCCTAAATGGAAGTGGACTTCAAAGCCTAAGAAAGGTATGCCTTTTTATATACCCATTGCTTTCCGAATGTAAAGGTGTTGTTTTTGAAGTTAAATGATAATGTTTAATTGTATTAAAGAATATTGTTAAACCGCTCTTAATTCATCGATTGAAAATCAAAAATCAGTAGGCTTTATGCTATCATCTTAGACTTTTATAGTACCTTTGCAAAAGATAGACAGCGATTGACAAATTGTGTATGTGTACTCTTGGTTATCGTTGGCACTATCTTTGCAATACGTAGATAATAGTGTAAAATATAAAGGTAAAATTATGGCAAAGAAAGCTTTATTGATGATCCTCGATGGTTGGGGTAACGGAAAGCATGGTAAAGGTGATGTGATTTATAATACTCCTACACCTTACCTAGACTACTTGAATGCTGTTAGTGCACACTCTCAGTTACAGGCATCAGGCGAAGATGTAGGTCTTCCTGATGGTCAGATGGGTAACTCGGAGGTAGGTCACTTGAATATAGGTGCCGGTCGTATCGTTTATCAAGACTTGGTTAAGATTAACAAGGCATGCCAGACAGGAGACATCCTAAAGAACCCTGGTATTGTTGAAGCATATAGTTATGCACAGAAAACTGGTAAGAAACTCCACTTGATGGGACTTACTTCAACTGGTGGTGTACACTCTTCTTTGGATCACCTATTCAAACTCATTGAGATTGGAAAGGAATATAATCTAAAGGATGTGTACGTTCATTGTTTTATGGATGGTCGTGATACAGACCCAAAGAGTGGTGCTGGTTTTATCGCAGACATTCAAAAGGTGTGTGACAGCAATGGTGCTCATATCGCTTCAATCGTTGGTCGCTTCTATGCAATGGACCGTGACAAGCGTTGGAATCGTGTGAAGGAAGCATACGACCTACTCGTTGAGGGCAAGGGAGTTCAGGCTACAGACATGGTGAAAGCGGTTGAAGATAGCTATGCTGCAGACGTTACTGACGAGTTTATCAAGCCTATCAATAACTCTTCTGTAGATGGAACAATCCAAGAAGGTGATGTTGTTATTTTCATAAACTTCCGTAATGACCGTGCTAAAGAGTTGACACAAGTGTTGACACAGCAGGATATGCCAGAGGAAGGTATGCACACAATCAAGGACTTGCAGTACTATTGTATGACACCATACGATGCTAACTTTAAGGGTGTACATGTACTCTTCCCTAAGGAGAATGTGATGGATACGCTAGGAGAATACCTCAGTCGTCTTGGTAAGCGACAGCTTCATACAGCCGAGACAGAGAAGTATGCGCACGTAACCTTCTTCTTCAATGGTGGTAGAGAACAGCCTTATGAGGGTGAAGATCGCATTCTTGTTCCTTCTCCAAAGGTTGCTACCTACGACTTAAAGCCTGAGATGAGTGCTTTCGAAGTGAAAGATAAACTTGTTGGAGCTATCAATACACAGGAGTACGACTTCATTGTTGTGAACTTTGCTAATGGTGATATGGTAGGTCATACAGGTGTTTATCATGCCATCGCAAAGGCTGTTTGGGCAGTTGATCATTGTGTAAAGGAGGTTATCGAGGCTGCTAAGGCTAACGATTATGAGGCTATCATTATTGCAGACCATGGTAATGCTGATAACGCAATTAACCCTGATGGCACGCCAAATACAGCCCATTCATTGAATCCTGTACCATTCATTTACGTTACTGATAATAACTCTGCAACAGTGAAGGATGGTCGTTTGGCTGACGTAGCACCTTCTATCCTTCATATCATGGGCTTGGAACAACCTTCAGATATGACAGGTGAGAACCTAATCACTGATTAATTCAACTTGAATTAAGCTAAAATTAATATAGAGGAAGTCGTGTCGAAAGGCACGACTTTTTGTTATCTCAGAACTTTGTAGTACTTTTGCAGGCAAAGAGTTAAAGCTATGCAAGTAAAGATAGAACCCTCGTGGGGTGTAAAACTCGGTGGTGAGTTTGAGAAACCTTACTTCCAACAACTGAGCGAACAGGTGAAGCAGGAGTATAAACATTATGCGTGTTATCCTCCAGGTAAGTTGATTTTTAATGCTTTTGACCTCTGTCCTTTCGATAAGGTTAAGGTTGTTATCCTTGGACAAGACCCTTATCATGAACCCGGACAAGCAATGGGCTTGAGTTTCTCAGTACCTGATGGTGTGCGACTTCCACCTTCTTTGGTGAATATATATAAGGAGATTGAAAGCGACTTAGGTGTTCCTGTAAAGACTTCTGGTGACTTAACTCGTTGGGAAGAGCAGGGTGTTCTCTTATTGAATGCCACGTTAACTGTTCGTGCGCACATGGCTAATAGTCATCAAGGATTAGGGTGGGGAGCGTTCACGGATGCGGCTATTAAAGCTCTTAGTGATGGGCGGGAACATCTGGTATTTATGCTTTGGGGAAGTTTTGCTCGTAGTAAGAAAGCATTGATAGACACGCATAAACACTTTGTTTTGGAGAGTGTTCATCCCTCTCCTTTGTCAGCTAATAGAGGTGGATGGTTTGGCCAACACCAGTTCTCCCGTTGTAACCAATACTTAAAAGAGCATGCTATTGAACCGATAGAATGGTAGTAGTGAAGCTTGCAGATGTAATGATTTAAGGTAAGAATAAGTTGATGGGTAATAGGTACGAACATATATTCATGGTGGGAAATGTCTTAGTTTCTCCTGATATCATAAACGTCAAGTTCTGTTGTGATTTAGATAAGTGTCATGGTCAATGTTGTATAGATGGCGATGCTGGAGCACCAGTGACTCTGGATGAGACAATGGCTATTGAGAATGTATTAGATACTGTTTGGGGGGATTTGTCAGCATCAGCTCAAGCCGTTATAGATAAGCAAGGCGTTGCTTATACAGATGTGGAAGGCGACTTAGTAACGAGTATTGTCGGTGGAAAGGATTGTGTTTTCACCTGTTACGATAAGGGATGTTGCCTCTGTGCATTGGAACGTTCGTATCGAAAAGGTGATATTGAATTTGTGAAACCTATCTCCTGTTCGCTATATCCTATCCGTGTAAAGGAGTTTGAGAATGGTACTTGTGGTATCAATTATCACCATTGGAAGATCTGTGCAGATGCTCGAAAGAAAGGAGAAGAACTGAATCTTCCCCTTTATAAGTTCCTAAAAGAGCCACTTACTCGGCGTTTTGGAGCTGAATGGTATGGTGAGTTATGTGAGGTTGCACAGCAGTTGACAAGTGAAAAGTAGACAAGTAAACCTATTACTTGTATTAGGTAATTTCCCTGACGATACCAGTATTAACTCGTCAACTTATTAACTTGTACACTTGTCAACTCTTCCTAAACAATGAAGGGCTCATTCCTACATGCTCTTTGAAGTATTTACCCATAAAGCTCTGATTAGCGAAATGAAGTTCATCGGCTATTTCCTTTATGCTCATCGTACTATTCTTCAGCATGACACAAAGCTCACGTACTACATACGAATCAATCCAATCGCTGGGTGTTCGTTTACTGATTGTTCGAATCGTCTCGGATAGATACTTCGAAGTAATACATAGATTCTTAGCATACCAACTGACACGACGCTCATGTCGGAAGTTCTTTTCAACCATTTGAATAAAGTCTCTAAAGATTACTTCTGCACGTGTTTGCCCCTCTGTCTCCAGTTGTTGGAACTGATAGATAATGTTACTCATGTCGTAAATGAGAGCTTTTAGCATTGTCATCACAAGTTCCTTGCGGAAACGATGTTGGGTATCTATGATTTTCTCTTTGATATGGAAGATATAATTCTCCAGTTCCTTCGTTTGATGCTTATCTAAATGAAAGACAGGATGAGTACGTGCGAAGAGGAAGAGAGCAGACAATTCATGGATGCCACTAACAATGTTGTTGAAGAAGTTATACGACAAAAGAATGGCAATACCTTTGCAGTCTGGGGATAGCTGATAGTCTCCGACAACTTGTCCTTCACTAATGATAATGACATCTCCTTCGCTTACTTCATGCTTATGAGTATCTACTGTGTATTGCGCTTTACCGTCAGTACAGAGTGCTAGAAATAGACTTTTCATGCGAGAAGATCTCGAAGGGAGGGGCACTTTAGCCATATCCTCGAACAATATCAGGTCATTGTTTATGTATTTCCCCGCTGGGTAAACGTATTTTGCATGAGCTACGTCGACCTCAGCTAAATTAATGTTCTTATTCATGTTCTTCTGTTGTTTGCGTTTGCAAATATACATATTTTCAATGACATATTCCTTGAACCACCTTTATTATATAGTAAACACCTGATAGGCACCCTATCCAATCACCAATAAATTACCAATAAATCAACTGCAAATCCTTCCCATAACCCCTTAGCAAACAGTACTATTCACTCCCCTCTCCATTCGGAGAGGGGTTGGGGGTGAGGCTGGTTGGGTCGGGGGTGAGGCTTTTTTCCCTATTTTATTTGGCTAGTTAATTTATTCTTCTTACCTTTGTCGCCGTGAAACAATTAGCAATGACATATCAAGTGAACGAAGTACTGCAAAGAATTATCCGATTCTTTGCATCTTTTTGCACTTTATCTTTGGTCAATTCAAATAATTTGCTAACACACACACACACACACATTCGCACCTAGCGTCTAATAACACATTTTTTCTTCTCGCATACGCGCGCGCGAAGCGTGCCGTAACCCCTGTAAACAAAGGACTTCTAGGAGTTTCCTTTGTTCGCTTTTTTATGCCCTTTTTGAAGACCGCTAAAACGCAAAATATAGCAATTTTTTCGAGTATAAAATCAAACTTACATAGTGCCACAGAGCATCAAGAGGAGGAGATAATTCATTGTTTTAACAACTCTTCTTATGCTTTCGTCCCTCTCTTGAACTCTGTGACACGAAGTAAAGCAAGTGAGAATCATTAATAATAACTATTTTTAAAATCAGGTAAATGGAGAAAACAAATGAAAGAGAAGTCTATTGTGCACCTCAATGCACGTGGCTTGAACTAGCTGAAGACGAATTAATGCGAGGCACATCGTTTGAGAGTACTGGCAGTGGTGGTGCCAGTGGTCACGCTTCAGCAGGCGACAGCGGTGGCTTAAACGCCAAAGCACATTCTTTCTTTGAGGATGAAGACGAGAACGAAGAGGTAGAATGGGAAGAATAAACAATGGCTTTCCATCCAAGTAAGAAACAAATAAAAACAGAATAATAATGACTAAGAAAAGTATTTATTTCGGTACACTCTTGTTGACCGCACTCGCCTTTGGCAGTTGTGCCAGCGATGATACAGCCACCGATAAGACAGCAGGTAAGGACACACCAAAGACTGGAACTGTGTTCTCATCAGAGGATGAACCTTCAACCCGCACATCAGCCACCTATACAGGTAGCGGACTTGATTTCTATTGGACCGCAAATGATAAGATTTGGGTAAAAGACGATGGTGGTAATTACAACCAAAGCTCAGAAGATGATATTGCTTCTCGCATTGCAGCAGTACCTGGCAGCACAACAACAGCCAAAGCGAAGTTCTGGGTAAACGGTACTTATACAGGTTCTACACATAAAGTACGCTATACAGGTAAGAACGGAGCAAGTGACAAGGTAACCATTAAGGCTTCACAGACACAGAACACTCCTAACGATGCTGCCCATATTGCAGAAGATGGCGACTTTGGTATAGCTGATGCAACAGGTAGTGGTAAATACAGTTTTACTCTGAATCATAAGGCTGCGTATGTAACCTTCATGCCATATAATGCAAATGGAGTTATCCCAGGAGCTAAGATTCAAAAGATACGTGTCTACACAAACAACACTTCTGACCAGCTTGCAGGTACATTCGATCTTGCTGATAACGGAACGTTGAGTAATGGCACAACCACTTCTAACAGTGTAGAACTAAATGTAAATGATTTCACACTTCCTAATGCCTATTCTTATACAACGAATGGTGCAACAATGGTTCTAAACCCCGGCACTTACAGCAATGTAACGATAGAGTATACCCTCCACGATGCAGGAACCAACGTTACAGGAACTGTCAAGAAGACCTATCCTTCTGTAACCTTTGATGCAGGAAAGAACACTCCTGTAAGATCTGATTTAAAAATTAAGGTTTACCATGGTAACGAGTATTATATGTGGGATGCAGTAGATCCTTATTGGAAGGGTTATGAATGGAATAATCCAAATACAGCGTTACGTTTCCAGCCGATAGTTAATGGACAAAGTGATCCAACGCATGCTCCTCAAAGTTTGGGGACTGTCTCTGGAGGAACATCACGCGATTTCAATGATGGTTTAATAGCTACTAATAGTGCAAAGGATTGTCCAAATTTGAATGAATTGTGTTGGTATGCAGAGAAGGGAGAACCCTACTGGGATAATACTACACTTTGGGCAACAATGGATCATTTATATGTTGGAGGAATGTGGTTCTTGAAACAGAGTGCAATTGCTTCAAAGAATGGTAAAAATGTCTCTGATTTGAAGCTGGCAGCTCCTAATGGCACTGATTATACAGCTACATCGTATCCAGAGCCCGGATATACAAATAATAGTGTACCGACTGGTATACCAAGTAACCTTAATGACTATTTTTATCTTCCGACATTAGGTCTATATAATAATTCTTATTCAGGGTCGAAAGAATTCTACGGACCAAGCATAATTGGTGATTTCTGGTCAAGTACAACACTCTCTGACAAGCAGGTATGTATTTTATTTATTAGAGCTAATATAGTAAGAATTTTCCGCACTACTAAGGATGGAGGAATCACTCGGTTTAGTCCTTCCAATGAAGATGAATACCGCCCATTCTAAGTTAGATAGTATTTGTATTCATTATATCAAGGCAGTTGTCTTCCTTATATCAATAGGTTTTCTTTCCTTATATCAAGGCAACGGTCTTCATATAAGGAAGCGAAATTTCTTGATATAAGGAATAGAAATGGATTGATTAAATAAAAGTTAGTTGGATGGTAAAAGTAAGTAAATCTTATGGTATTAAACTATCCCTACTGTGTGGACAGAAGAAAGTATCTGTCCATACAAAAGTAGTAGGCTTGTGGATACTTATTGATTACTTTTGTACCCAGCGAACAACTCCAATCGTACCCAGCGAAGAAGTACGATCGTACCCAGCGAATGGGTAGGAGGCTACCCAACGGGCAGGGTACGATGCTACCCAGCAGTTGGATACAAGACGACCCAACCGCTGGGTATAAAACACATGAAAAAGACATCAAAATGATGTTGATATATTAATCTAATGTTTAATTAAAAACCAAATCAAAATGATTGAATTCAAAGTTGCGCCACGTAAGGCGACAATGGGAAAAATGAAGGGTAAAACGGTGTATATCGCCGTACCGAAAGGTCAACAAAAGATCTCACCCGAAATGGTGTTGGAACGCATTGTTCGTGAAACCTCATTAACAGAAGGTGATGCACGAAACGTGATTATTACGCTGCGTAACATTATTTCGGACTGTGCGCGCATGGGGACGGGCTTAGACCTCGGCGACATCTTCTCTTTGCGTGTCAACGTTCCCTCAAAGATGGAAGAAAACGAGAAGGACGTATGCGCTAAGAGCCTCAAAGCTCCGAAGTTGACATTGACTTGGAAAGAGTCGGTGCGTAAGGCATTGAAGGAATTGCAGGTGGATGTGGATAATCCTGCGCGGAGGAAACAAGGCCTCACCCCCGCCCCCTCTCCGAAAGAAAAGGAGAATAAAGAAGAGAATGGACCAGTGGCAGGGTAGAAACCCCACCCCAAAAGGAAGCCTCCCCAAGCCCCTCCAAGGGAGGGGATGTCCTTGTTGGATATAGTTTGAAATAACTAGAGATATGTGAGCAGATTAAGGACATCCCCTCCTTTGGAGGGGCTTGGGGAGGCAGTACCACGGGAGCTTTTTTAGATTGATTCAGGGTATCGATCGTTCTGTAATAAGACAATCGATTATATTAATTGTGAAATTAATGTCTTTCAAAACTAGTGTATTAATTTGGTTCTCTCGCTCTCGTGGTATAGCCTCACCCCCCAGCTAACGGGGTGAGGCTTTTGTGTGAGACAGAAGAACATGGGTTTTGAAGACAGAGTAACATACGAACATGAGGGGGATAATAACATAGGTTTTAGACAGAAAAGAGACATATTTTTTAATGACATAGGAATTGAAGCCATAATGCCTCTAAGTTGCTGGCTGCAAACTTAGAGGCATTATGGCTTTAGATTTTGTTATTAAAACGATTTGTTGCTATGTTATTATGTCTTTAAAATCTGATACTAAATGATATGTTTATCTTACTCTGTCTTTAAAGACGGAGCGACATGGGGACATGTGGCTTTAGTCTTATTTTTGAAGACTTATTGTTATAAGTGATGTTGACGTCTACATCTGTAGCGGCTTTTATTTGTAAAGACGTTACAAGTTTGTTTTCCCACTTCATGTCGATGGTTAAACCACCGCGCGTTCTTATACCTTTTATCTCTCCATTCGCCCACGCATCGGGAAGAGCGGGGAGGAGGTGGATGTTGTAAACAGGCTTCTTAGCCGTCATATCAACCGAACTTTGCACCAGCATTTCACACACTCCTGCAGTACCACCGAAGTTGCCATCAATTTGGAAAGGTGGGTGAGCATCGAAGAGGTTAGGGTAGGTTCCACCATGATGCACGGCATCCTTCCCACGATACCCTTCGGGTGAGACGTATGAAAGAAGGTTTTGGTAAATTTTGTAAGCATGGTTCCCATCACCCAATCGTGCCCATAGATTGATTCTCCATCCAGTGCTCCATCCTGTACTCTCATCGCCTTTCTGAATGAGTGTTTGGCGTGCTGCGGCTAAGATTGTAGAATCTTTCGTTTGCTTAGCTAGCGCCTGTAAGTGCATACCTGGATATAATCCTATTAGGTGCGACTGGTGCCTGTGATGTATATCATAGTCCTTCCAATCGTAATACCATTCGTTTAAGTCGCCTTGAGAACCTACAGTGTAAGGATGCAAGTGATGCAGTTTATCATCCATCTCTTTGTCAGGTTTCAAACCAAGAGACTTACGTGCTTGCTGCATATTCATGAATAATTCACGGATAATGGCTAGGTCAGCCGTACCACCATAACAGGTTGTTCCGTGGTAACCCTTATCTGTTACATATTCGTTCTCAGGGCTAGTACTAGGCGCTGTAATCAGTTCGTTTGGTTTGTTGGGATTGGTAACCAACCATTGTTGGAAGAACTTGCTAGAGCCTTCCATAAGTGGGTATATGGTGTTTTGAAGTAACTGCTTGTCTTGTGAATATAGGTAATGATCCCAAAGCGCATTGACCAACCAGGCACCACCGAGATTCCAGTTTGCCCATTCGGGACTTTCCTTTCCTTCTCCAACGGGAGAAGTCTTGCACCAAGGGTCGCTATTATGAGCAGCACACCAGCCCTCATTTATGCCATAGAAGTTGCGTGCAGTGTGCTTACCAGTTGCCGACAAACCTTTGACAAAGCCAATCAGCGGTTGGATAGTTTCTGACATATTAGCTGGATCGGCAGGCCAATAATTCTCTTCGAGGTTAATGTTCATCGTGTAATTCCCACGCCATGGTGAGAATAGGTGCGGTGTCCATAATCCTTGAAGATTAGCAGGGATATTCGGCGTACGTGAACAAGAGAGCAGGAGATAGCGTCCAAATTGGAAATAGAGAGTCTCCAAATAGCGTTGTGCAGCCTCTGGGAGTGGTGCTGTTGATGATGAATAGCGACGCAGGAGTTGATCCGTTGGCAGATTGTTCGTATATTCCTTATTTCCTAATTGTAATTTAACGCGATTATAAATCTGCTGATATTCCTTTATATGTCGGTCTTTGAATTCATTATATGTGAAGTTTTGTGTGTGCCAAGCAGCATTGACAGCATTGTCTATATAGCTTGCCCCATCCTTGACGGGATGCTTGTCGAAACCATTAAAACTCGTGGCATTGACAATGTATATGGTAGCATTATCAGCATTGGTTAGTGTGAGCGTGCTATCAGAAGCTATTACCTTCCCTCCTTGAGGTAATAATCTTACGATCGTGCAAGCGTGTACGCTCTCTGTTTCTGAACCTGTTGTATGCCCCGTCATAGTCAACTGATTATTCGTTGCTTTAACCTTATGCGGAGTCTGTGCCGTCAGCTGGATGCGGAGGTTTATGGCTCCTGCTTGATTAGCTTTAATGTGTATGGCTATAAGACTATCACGATGAGTTGCGAAATATTCACGTGTGAATTGAATACCATTCTGTTGGTAGCTTATATGCGCCAACGCACTATCTATGTTCAGTTCTCTATAATAATTAGAGACTGCACCTGTGTTTAAATTAATGATATTCAATGTTCCTAGAGGTTGATAAGAGGCTGATTGTTCGCCTTGAACAAAGTGTTGTAAGGAGTCAGCAGTGCGATAATCCTCAGCAAATAGAGCCTTTCTTATCTCTGGAATCCATTTAGCTTTACCCAATCCTTCATTTGGATCAACAGGCTTTCCTGTCCAATAAGTGATATCATTCAGGTAGATTGTGTCCTTTTGAGTACCACCATAAACCAATGCCCCTAACTTGCCATTACCTAAGGGAATACTCTCTTCAAAGAAATGAGCAGGTTGGTTATACCATAATCGCATTGTCGGTTGTTGTGCCTTAACACTGACAAAAATTGCTAATAAGGATATACAGAATATGATTCGTTTCATTGTTTAGGTTGTTATTGGGTAAAAGAAAGACTCCCCTCCTTATCTCATGAGGAGGGGAGTAATATTTATTTATTGTTTATAATGGCTTATGCATCGATATTAGCGTAAGTTGCATTCTTCTCAATAAACTCTCTACGTGGCTCGACATCATCTCCCATCAGCATTGAGAAGATTTCATCAGCATCCGCAGCATTCTCTATCGTTACTTGCTTCAAGAGGCGTGTCTTTGGATCCATTGTTGTTTCCCAAAGTTGCTCAGGATTCATCTCACCAAGACCTTTATAACGTTGTGTATGGATGGTTTTACCATCTTCTACTCCATTACCATATTTGTCTAAGAAGGCTTGTCGCTGCTGTTCTGTGTAGCAATATTCGCTTACCTTCTTGTAAGTACACTTATAGAGGGGTGGGGTAGCAATATACAAATGACCTTGCTCGATAACCTTCGGCATATAGCGATAGAATAGCGTCATAATCAGCGTGTCGATGTGTGAACCATCGACATCGGCATCGGTCATGATGATAATCTTATCGTAACGGAGCTTATCAATATTGGCTTCGAAGTCACCTTCATTCTCTACTCCAAATCGAACACCAATCGATTGAATGATATTCATAACTGATTCTGCCTCGAATACGCGGTGTCGTTGAACTTTCTCAACATTCAGAATCTTACCACGAAGTGGCAAAATGGCTTGTGTGTAACGGTCACGACCTTGCTTTGCAGAGCCACCAGCAGAGTCACCCTCTACAAGGAATATCTCGCAATCCTTGGGATCTTTGTTGGAACAATCGGCTAGCTTACCAGGCAGACCACCACCACTCATCACGTTCTTACGCTGTACACTCTCACGTGCCTTGCGTGCTGCTACACGTGCTGTAGCTGCTAAGATAACCTTGTTGCATATCATCTTAGCCTCGTTAGGGTGCTCCTCCAGGTAATCAGAGAGTGCCTCGCCAACTGCTTGTTGTACTGCACCTGCTACTTCGGAGTTTCCTAATTTCGTTTTTGTCTGACCTTCAAATTGTGGTTCTGCCACCTTTATAGCGATAACAGCTGTCAATCCTTCACGGAAATCCTCACCTGCTATCTCTATCTTAGCCTTTTCAATTTGCTTAGATATTTGTGGGTCATTGTCAGCGTATGCCTTTAGTGTACGGGTCAAAGCTGCACGGAAACCCTGTAAGTGAGTACCGCCTTCTATGGTGTTGATATTGTTAACGTATGAATGGATGTTCTCCGTATAATCTGTGTTATACATCACAGCCACCTCAATAGGAATGTTTTGCTTCTCTGTCTTGAGATAGATAACATCATCGAAAAGGTGCTGACGATGACGATCAACATAACGGACAAACTCCTTTAAACCATCCTTAGCATGGAAAACCTCTGTGCGAGTCTTGCCCGTCTCTGGGTCTGGACGCAGGTCAGTGAGCGTAATCTTAATACCAGCATTTAGATAAGCTAACTCACGCATACGGCGTGCAACGATGTCCCACTGATAGACTGTTGTTGTGAAGATCGTTGGGTCTGGCCAAAATTGTTGACGTGTACCTGTTTTCTGGGTTTCGCCTACAACCTTTACAGGATAGAGTGGCTTTCCTTTCTCATACTCCTGCTGATAAATCTTTCCATCACGATACACCTGTGACATCATGTGTGTGGAAAGGGCGTTAACACAACTTACACCCACACCATGTAGACCTCCACTGACTTTATAAGAACCCTTGTCGAATTTACCACCAGCGTGTAGCACAGTCATAACAACCTCAAGGGCACTCTTGTGAAGTTTCTTATGTTCGTCAACAGGGATACCACGACCATCATCTTCAACCGTGATGGAGTTATCCTCGTTGATAGTTACTTCGATATTTTGACAGTAGCCAGCCATCGCTTCATCGATAGAGTTGTCGACAGTCTCATTAATCAGGTGGTGAAGACCTTTCTCGCTGATGTCGCCAATATACATGGCTGGACGCTTACGTACAGCCTCTAATCCCTCTAACACTTGGATGTTACTGGCGGAGTAATTATTCTCGTTTTCTTGATTTTCTGCCATTTTTATTAGATTGTTCTTATAGTATGCAAAGATACTATTTTTCCTTTAGATGGGGAAATAAAAACTTGCTAAAAACATTTAAGAAGGTGTATCAAAGAGCCTAATTAAATCTATCTATAAAAAAAGCCATAACTCATTTGAGTTATGGCTCTATTATTCGTTTCAGCTATGACTGAAGTTCTTTTATCCTAATGCAGCAACGTGCTTGCAGAGAGCAGACTTGAGGTTAGCTGCCTTATTCTGGTGAATAATGTTGGTCTTTGCCAACTTATCCAACATCTTCTGCACAACAGGATAGAGCTTTACAGCCTCTTCCTTATCCGTCATATTGCGCAACTTGCGAACAGCATTACGCATAGTCTTTGCATAATATCTATTGTGTAGCGTCTTTACTTTGTCCTGACGGATTCTCTTCAATGATGATTTGTGATTTGCCATCTTTGTTCTTCTTTTATTTTACTAGTAGTCCCTAGCAGAGTCGAACTGCTCTTTAGAGAATGAAAATCTCTCGTCCTAACCGATAGACGAAGGGACCATATCGAATTGCGGGTGCAAAGGTACTTCTTTTATTCGAACCTACCAAACTTTTCTCGAATAAATTTCCTTATAATGTTGTCTTTTTGTACTTTTGCACAAGAATTTATATGATTTTAAAGTCAAAAGCCATAGTTTTACGTAGTATGAAGTTTGGTGAAGCATCGCTCATTATAGATATGTTTACCGAACAAGAAGGGCGTATTTCGTTCATTACACGCATACCTAAGACTGCCAAAGGAAAGATAAAGAAACAATACTTTCAGCCTTTAACTTTGTTAGAGCTTGAGTTTGATTATCGACCGCATACTTCCTTACAGCATATAAAGGAGGTTCGTATTCTTTATCCATACGCTTCTATTCCTTTTAATCCCATCAAATCGGCTATCTTGCTATTCCTCTCTGAGTTCTTATTTCATGTTACACGAAGTGAACAGCAGAATCTCCAGCTTTACAATTATGTGTGTGCTAGTTTGCAATGGTTGGATGGTGCAGCGCGTAGTTACGCCAATTTCCATCTTGTATTTATGATGCGTCTAAGTCGGTTTATAGGTTTCTTTCCTAATTTAGAGGCTTACCATGATGGGGTATGCTTTGACTTACGCACTGCTTCATTTACTCATAGTATTCCTCTTCATACTGATTACCTTCTCCCCGCAGAAGCCACTGCCATTCATCAACTGATTAGAATGGATTATGAGAATATGCATCTTTTCCGCCTTTCACGTGTAGATAGGAATCGAATTGCCAATCTGATCCTGCGTTATTATCGTATTCATGTGCCGAATATGCCCGACTTAAATAGTCTTCAAGTGTTGAGTGATCTTTTTGATTGATATGCTTCATGCTCTCCGCACCCTACGTATACCTTAATGTAATTTGTAATTGTGTAAGTTCCATTGTTTCTTTATTTTAAAGTTTCCAAATACAAAGATAAGAAAAATATGGGCTTACACATTTTTTTAAGACAGTACCGCCATTATGTTTATCTTGTTATTATGATATTTAGGAAAATCACAAAATCACAATCACAAAATCACAAAATCAATTATGGTAGTATCATGCTTTTTCTTTATGTAGATAATATATCATTATATATTATTATTTATTAATAAGGTATTATATTATATTAGGAATCCCTTTTACACATTGAAAATCCTTTTTGTGATTTTGTGATTGTGATTTTGTGATTGATATGATTGATTGAACTTTATCCCATTAGGCAAAGGTCAAAAAAACAAATCATTCAGTCTTATCATTCCTCAGTCTTAATTCGTTTATCTCTCTGTAACACAAGTTATTACAGAGCCATTTGCAATACTTGTTATCCCAGCACCTCGAAAAACTAATGTTTTCTTTAAAATTCTACTTACCTTTGCAGCACAGAAAAGAAAAAGAAGCACCATCCTCTACCTCCAACCGCTGACTCTTAGCCTCTACCTAATGCATGAAACAGCTACAATGGAAGAAAGTCGTAAGTTCAAATGTTAATGATTAAAGTTCAAAAAGGTTAGCATTAATAGGCTCAGAGGTTAGTGTTAACAGGCTTAAAGGTTAGTATTAATGACCAATAGGTAAA